>JAWWPK010000022.1:0-5840 GCA_033854925.1 Nocardioidaceae bacterium
ACTGCGCCAGTCGATGGGAGACGAGTCGATGGGAGAAGCAGATGACTGACCTCGAGCAGCGGCTCACCGGTGCTCTCGTCGAGGGCGCGGATGGCGCCCCTTCGGCCCTGGGGCTGGCCGCGGCCGCGCGCTCGCGGGCCCGGGTGCGCCGCCGGAACCGGGTCGTCGGGGCGGCTGCCGTGGTCGCTCTCGCTGTCGGCGTACCCACGGCGGTCCTCGCCTCCAGGGGCTCGACCTCCGACGGTCCGTCCCGGGTCGCGAACGACCCGAGCGCCGACAGCAGGGTCGTGCCCGACGGCTACCGCGTCGAGAGCTGGCGCTCGGTGACCATCCAGGTGCCCGACACGTGGGGGTACGGCGGACTGGAGTCGTGGTGCGCCGGCGGCGGCTCGCTGGACTCGCCGCGCGTGAGCCGGCCCGGCGGGGTCAACGAGGCGATCGCGTGCAGCCCCGCGACCGGCTACGGGATCGCCTTCCAGGCGATCGACAACACCGATGACTTCCAGTGGCCGGTGGTCCAGCAGGACCCCGACGCCGGCTGGCCGCCCGGCGCCTACGTCGGCGCGCGCGGCATCGGCGGCGTGCTGGTGACCGTGGTGGCCAAGACCGAGGCCGCCGGCCTGGACGTGCTGGCCACGATGCACGCGATCGGGCCGGAGGGGGACGCCAACGGCTGCAGCAGCCAGCGCGGCGTGGCCCCGCCGGGAGACGTGCCCCAAGGTGCGATGACCGTGTGCCGGTACGACGCGGGCGGGCTGTTGGAGCAGAGCGAAGTGCTGAGCCACGACGACACCGGGAGGGCCGTCGCCGCGCTGGAGGCTGCCTCGACGATCCCGGACAACCTGGGCTGTCCTCACGACGCGACCGGAGCGGCTCCGATCGTGCGGTTGCGCACCGCGGACTTCCACGCCACTGTCGACCTCGGAGGCGACTGCCCGACGGTCCACGGACTCGGCCCGGACCGCGAGCTCACCTCCGATGTCCTCTACTGGGCGCTCTCCCCGGGGTGGAGCGGATCATTCCCGGACGGCGTCCCAGTCCCGAAGGAGCTGCGGCAGCACTGAACGGAGGTGGCCATGCTCAGCAAGATCCGCATGGCCATCGTCCTGGTGCTGGTCGCCGGCCTGGTCGTCTCCGCGTACGAGGGCTACCGGCTGTTCACCGAGAAGCCGGACCACGATCCGCTCGTCTCCCGGGTCACCGGCAGCACCGACGACGGCTGGCAGCAGGTGTCCTACCGCGGCGTGACCGTCGAGCTGCCTCCGGAGTGGGGACGGCTCGACATGGGGAGCTGTCAGGGGTCCCTGGAGCACTGGGGGCCGGCCGACGTCGATCCTTGCGCGGATGACCTGGGGCTCTGGTTCCTCGCCTCCGCCACCTTCGACTCCGGCACCGGTCCGGGCGCGCACGCCGCCCCAGCCTCGGCCAACCTCGCCGCAGGAGGCTGGACGGGCTACGTCACCCGCGGCGAGGTGGTGGTCAACGTGGCCGATGCCGACGAGGCCGTCGTACGCCGGATCCTGCAGTCGGTGAGCCAGACGATCTGACCCGTTCCCGCACCCACGAGGCACAAAGCCGGTGCGGTCGGGGCTCCTGATCCCGGACAATGCTCCGACGTGGGACACGTGGACGTCGCCGGAGTGCGCTTCGACCTGCCCGACGGCCGGATCCTGCTCGACGACGTGTCCTTCCGCGTGGGCGAGGGCGCCAAGGTCGCGCTGGTCGGGGCCAACGGCGCCGGCAAGACGACGCTGCTGCGGATCATCACCGGCGAGCTCGCCCCACAGGCCGGCGTCGTGACCCGCAGCGGTGGCCTCGGCGTGATGCGGCAGATGGTCGGCGCGGGGCTGGCCACCGAGCCGAGCGCGGAGCCGACGGTGGCCGACCTGCTGCTCAACGTCAGCCCGCCGCGGGTGCGTGAGGCGGCGGCCGACGTGGACCGCTGCGAGCGGGCGCTGATGGAGAGTGACGACGAGAAGACCCAGATGAAGTACGCCGAGACGCTGGCGGAGTACGCCGACGCCGGCGGCTACGACGTAGAGGTCGTCTGGGACGTTTGCACGGTGGCCGGGTTGGGCGTGCCCTACGAGCGGGCCAAGTACCGCGAGCTGCGCACCCTCTCCGGCGGTGAGCAGAAACGGCTGGTCCTGGAGTACCTGCTCCGCGGCCCCGACGAGGTGCTGCTCCTCGACGAGCCCGACAACTTCCTCGACGTGCCCGGCAAGATCTGGCTCGAGCAGCGGATCCGCGAGTCGGACAAGACGATCCTGTTCATCAGCCACGACCGAGAGCTGCTCAACAACACCGCCACCCGGGTGGTGACGATCGAGCTCGGTGCGTCCGGCGCCGGCAACAGCGCCTGGACCCACCCGGGCGGCTTCACGTCGTACCACGAGGCCCGCACGGACCGGTTCCTCCGCTTCGAGGAGCTGCGCCGTCGCTGGGACGAGGAGCACGCCAAGATCAAGGCGCTGGTGCTCCGGCTGAAGATCAAGGCCGAGTACAACGACGGCATGTCGAGCCAGTACCACGCCGCCCAGACCCGGCTCCGCAAGTTCGAGGAGGCCGGGCCGCCCACCGAGCAGCCGCGCGAGCAGGCGGTGCAGATGCGGCTCAAGGGCGGCCGCACCGGCAAGCGCACGGTGATCTGCGAGGACCTCGAGCTCTCTGTTGATGGAGGTGGGGGGCTGATGAAGCCGTTCGACCTCGAGGTGTGGTACGGCGAGCGGGTGGCCGTGCTCGGCTCGAACGGGTCGGGCAAGTCGCACTTCCTGAGGCTGCTGGCGCGCGGCGGCAGCGACCCGGACGTGGAGCACCGACCGGTCGACGATGTCGTGATCGAGGCGGTCCGGCACACCGGGAAGGCCAAGCTCGGCGCCCGGGTCCGGCCGGGCTGGTTCGTGCAGACCCACGAGCACCCCGAGCTGCTCGGCCGCACGCTGCTGGAGATCCTGCACCGCGGTGACGGGCACCCCGACGGCCGCACCGGCATGGGCCGCGAGCAGGCCGCCCGCGTCCTCGACCGCTACGAGCTGGCGCACGCGTCGGAGCAGCTCTTCGAGTCACTCAGCGGCGGCCAGCAGGCCCGGTTCCAGATCCTGCTGCTGGAGCTCTCGGGGGCGACGCTGCTGCTGCTCGACGAGCCGACGGACAACCTCGACGTGCAGTCGGCCGAGGCTCTCGAGACCGGCCTCGAGGCGTTCGACGGGACCGTGGTCGCGGTGACCCACGACCGGTGGTTCGCTCGCGGCTTCGACCGGTTCCTGGTCTTCGGCTCGGACGGCGAGGCCTACGAGACCAAGGAGCCGGTGTGGGACGAGGGCCGGGTGCAGCGCGCGCGATGAACCTCGTCCCCGTCGACCCCGACGACCCGGTCGGCTTCGAGCCCTACCACGCGACGTACACCGCCGCGTCGAAGGCCGGGCCGGCCGGCGAGTACGCCACGATCTGGCAGCTCGAGGAGGTCCGGGTCGCGATGACCGACCCGGACGAGCGACAGTTCCGCCTCGGCTGGGCCGGCTGGGTGGACGGCTCCGTCGTGGCCACCGGCTGGATGGGCGGCTCGACCGTCGACAACACCGACCTGGCCAACGTCCTGGTCTGCTGCCACCCCGACCACCGTGGCCAGGGGTACGCCGCCACGATGCTCGCCCACGTCGAGGACGAGGCACGCGCCCGCGGCCGGAGCCGGCTGGGGGCCGAGATCGACTGGTCGTACGCCGCCGGCCTCGGCGGCGACGGCTCGGCCGACCTGGCCTGGGCCCGACGGCACGGCTTCGAGGTCGGCCTGGTCGACGTGCAGCGCCGGCTGCCGCTGCCCGTGCCGGCCGAGCGACTGGAAGCCCTGGCCACCGAGGCCGCCGCCCACCACGAGGGCTACGAGCTGCGCTCGTTCACCGGCCCGGTGCCCGACGAGCTGGCCGAGGGCTGGGTGGCGCTCGACGCGTCCCTGATGACCGAGGCGCCGATGGGCGACATGGAGCGCGAGGCCGAGACCGCCGACGTGGGTGCGCTCCGGGCCCAGGAGGCCATGCTCGCGAACCAGGGCCGGCTCAAGGTCAGCACGGGCGCCCTGGACCAGGGCGGTGAGCTGGTCGCCTACACAGACCTCGCCATCACCGTGCACGAGTCCGGGCGCGCCTACCAGTGGGGCACCTTGGTCCGCACCGACCACCGCGGGCACCGGCTCGGGATGGCCGTCAAGGTCGCGAACCTGCGGCTTCTCCAGGAGACGCAGCCACAGGTCACGACCGTGGTGACCTACAACGCCGACGTGAACGCGCCGATGGTCGGGATCAACGAGCAGCTCGGCTTCCGGCCGGTGTCGTACCTGGGTGAGCTGCAGAAGAAGCTGTAGGGCTGCTTCCAGCCCGGCAGGACGTCGTACAAGGGGATGGACGGTGGGACCCCACGGCTGCGGCTTGACGGACCCGGTTGCTGCCGTGGGGCCCCACCTTTCTCGGAGAACCCACCGTCGTCGCTCGGTGGGCGTCTGGGGCTCGGGCTAGGAGTTGGAGGCCCCCGAGTCCGAGTCGAGGGTGAGCTGGGCGGTCTTGGTCTCGCCGCCGCGCACGTAGGTGACGGTGACCTGGTCACCGGGACGGTAGGACCGGATCGTGGCGACCAGCGAGTCGGCGTCGGTGATCAGGTGGTCGTCGACCTTGGTGATCACGTCGCCCTTGGTGATGCCGGCGTGCTCGGCGGTCGAGCCGGCGTTCACGTCCTGGATCTGGGCGCCCTCGTCGTTCTGGAGGCCGGACTGGCCCTGGGTGCCAGCGGAAACGCCCACCGAGACGCCGAGCCGGGCGTGGGTCGGGGTCTCTCCCTTCGCCATCTGGTCGACGATCGGCATGACCTCGTCCATCGGGATCGCGAAGCCCACGCCGATGTTGCCGCTCTGGCCGCCCGTGGTCTGCCCGGCGGTCGCGATGGCGGCGTTGATCCCGACCACGTCGCCGTTGAGGTCGACCAGCGCGCCGCCGCTGTTGCCCGGGTTGATCGCGGCGTCGGTCTGGATGGCGGGGTAGACGGTGCTGTTGCCCTGGCCGTCCGAGCCGACGTCGACCGGTCGGTTCAGTGCGCTGACGATGCCACTGGTGACCGTGGCCTCGAGGCCCAGCGGCGAGCCGATGGCCACGACCCCCTGACCCACGGCGAGGTCGCCGGACTTGCCGATGGTCGCCGGCGTCAGGCCCGAGACGTTCTGGGCCTGGATGAGCGCGGTGTCGGTGAGCGGGTCGGTGCCGAGCACCTTCGCGTCCGTGTTGCTGCCGTCGTTGAAGGTGACCCGGAGGGTGCCGCCGTTGCCGGCGAGCTCCACCACGTGGTTGTTGGTGAGGATCTGGCCGTCGGAGCTGAGGATGATGCCGGAGCCGGACCCGGAGCCCTGGGCGCCGCTCACCTCGATCTTCACGACCGACGGGAGCACCTCGGCGGCCACGGCCTGGACGCTGCCGGCCGCGGCCGGAGTGCTCGGGGTGTCGACGACCCGGGAGGTGGTCGGCGTCGCGGCGCTCACCGAGCCCGACGACGAGCTGTCGTCGTGCCACGCGGTGTAGGCCGCGGCGCCACCGACACCGGCGCCACCGCCCACGAGGAGAGAAGCCGCCACCAGCGACCCTGCGAAGGCGACGCGCCGGCCCCGCCGCGTAGCAGGCGGCGGGGTGACCGGAGCGCTCGGGGAAGCCTGGCCGGCGTACGGGCGCCACGTCGGCGGGGTTTCAGGCGGAGGCGGGAGCGGTGCGGTGTCGCCGGTGTCGGTCACGATCACTACGGTGCCGAACGGATCTGTGACCATGCTGAGACCTCGCTGGGTGTCCGCGAAGAACCGCGAGGGCAAA
>JAWWPK010000023.1:0-4686 GCA_033854925.1 Nocardioidaceae bacterium
GGGCTCTCGGGTGGCGCCGAGCACCAGAAACGCGTAACCGAGGCCTCCGGCCGCGCCGGCGCCCTTGTCCAGGGCCAGCCGCCGGTCCAGCGCGGCCGCCAGCTGCTCCAGCCACCCGTCGACGACCGGGAGCCGCTCCTCGGGGATGCCCTTCTGCGGCCCGAAGACCTTGGTGGCCCCGAACAGGCCGGTCAGCGGGTTGTCCACGTCACTCGCGGCGACCAGGCGCACCGAGCCCACCCGCTCCCGGGCGGCCGACACGTCCACGGAGCCGATCCCGTCCAGGCCGGCACCGCCGGCGTCCAGCGGGACGTCGGCGGTGGCGCCCAGCGCGGCCAGCAGTCCGGCGCCGCCGTCGTTGCTCCCGCTGCCGCCCAGCCCGACCACCACGGTCGTGGCGGCGGCGTCGATCGCGGCCGCGAGCAGCTCGCCCACGCCGTACGTCGTGGCCGACTCGGCACCCTCACCGCCGGTCAGGTGCAGCCCGCACGCCTGCGCGCTCTCGACGTACGCCGTGTCACCCGTCACGAGGACGGTGGCCGGCGTGGGAGCGCCGTGCGGCCCGCGGACCGTCACCGCGAGCAGCTCGCCGCCCAGCGCCTCGTGCAGCACGTCGACGAACCCGGGTCCGCCGTCCGACATCGGCGCCAGGTCGAGCTCGTCGTCCGGCGCGGTCCGGCGCCAGCCGTCCGCGATCGCCTCGGCGGCCTGGACGGCCGACAGGGTGCCCGCGAACTTGTCGGGGGCCACGAGCACCCGCACGCCCTCAGCCGCCCGCGGTGATCGTGAGCTCGTGGCCGATCTCGGCGCCGTCGGAGGGTTCCTTGGTGGTGTCCAGGCTCCACCACTCGCAGGAAGCGGTGTCCCCGGCGACGGTGACCACCAGGAACCCGTGGCTGTCGGTGTCGACCCAGTGCAGGTCGGGGAAGGTCTCCTCCAGGTGCCGGACGATCGGCAGCGACTCGACGTTCCTCGCCCAGCCCTTCTTGTCCGCGAGGTTCTCCGAGGTGATCGACGACGTCGTCCACTCGTGCGCGACGACGGTTCCGCCGGACTCGAGGTCCGCGTCGACCGCGATGTGCACGTCGCCGCTCAGGACCACGACCTCGGAGCTGGACTCCCCCATCTCGGCGAACAGCCAGTCCCGCTCGGCCGGGAAGCTGTCCCAGCGGTCGTGGTAGGGCTTCGGCTCGGTGGGGTGCCGCAGCTTGAGGGTGCGCAGCGCGTCGACCACGTCGTCGGGCATCTCCTCGCGATGGATGCTCGACAGCATCGACGGGCAGGCCACGAAGGTCCACGTCGCCGGCGACTCCCGCAGCGCCTGCTCGACCCACTGCCGCTGGTCCGGGCCCAGCGCACTGCGCCGCTCGGGGGGCACGTCGAACCCGTCGCGGTGGGTCCGCGACTCGAGCAGCACGAAGCGGACCAGGTCGCCGACCGAGAAGGTCCGCGAGAGGGGCTCACCACGGCTGGGGTGCACGGCGCTCGGCGTCCAGTACTCCCAGGCGCGCAGCGCGGCGTTCATCCGGTCGGCCCACGGGCCGTTCTTCTCCTCGTCGTGCAGCTCCGAGCCGCCGGACCAGGCGTTGTCGGCTAGCTCGTGGTCGTCGATGGTCTGCCACACGGCGTACTTCGCGTGCAGCGCCCGCAGGTCGGGGTCGTTGCGGTACTGCGCGTAGCGCGTCATGTAGTCGTCGAAGGTCATGCACTCCCATGCCGGGTCGAAGGCCCGCCCGATGTCCTTGCTCTGCGTCTGGGTGCCCCGCGCCGTCTGGCCGAACTCGTAGATGTAGTCGCCGAGGTGCAGCACGAAGTGCAGGTCGTCGCGGGCGGCGACGGCGCGGTAGGTGTTGAAGAACCCCGCGTTGTACTTGGCACAGGAGACGACCCCGAACCGCAGCGGTACGCCGTCCGGCGGCAGCGTGCGGAAGCTGCCGGCCGACTCGCCCTCCTCCGACGAGAAGACATAGTCGTAGCGCACATCGGGGTCGAGGCCGTCCACTACCGCACGGAACACGTGCGGCTGGTCTCCTTCCTCGCTGACCTCGGTCTCGGTGACGACATGGTCGCCGTCCCGCACGGAGAGGTGGAGGGGACCCGGGCCGGTGCAATGGGTCCACAGGCGGACTGAGCTGCGGGTGACCTCGCCACTGGCCACCCCGTAGGCGAATTCCTGCACGCGGCTAAGTTAGCCCCCGATGAGCGGTCAGCCCGGTCTTGGCGAGTGGGTGGTGCGGCCGATGCGCCCCGAAGACGTGCCCGTGGCGGAGCGGCTGAGCGCCGAGGGCTTCTACGACCTGGACGTCCGGGCGCACCGGCCGGGGCTGCCGGAGCCCGAGCTTCGGCCCGCGCCTCACCGGGCCGCGTGGTTGCAACGGACCACGCACTTCCTCGGGACCGACCCGGCCGGATGCTGGGTCGCGGAGGACGCGACCGGGATGGTCGGGTTCGTGACGTCGTTCAAGCGCGAGCTGACCTGGTGCCTGGCCACCTTCGCGGTGCGGTCGGAGCTGCAGGGCCGCGGCATCGGCCGGGTGCTGCTGGAGGCGGCCACCCACCACGGCAGGGACTGCCTGCGCGGGATGCTGTCCGCCTCCAGCGACCCCAAGGCGATCCGCCTCTACTGGCGTGCCGGCTTCACGCTGCACCCCCAGATGTTCCTGATCGGCACCGTCGACCGCACCACGATCCCTGTCGAGGAGAAGGTGCGCGAGGGGTCGGCCGGAGACATCGAGCTGATGGACTCGCTCGACCGTCGTACCCGCGGCTCCGCGCACGGCCCCGACCACCCTCTGATGCTGTCGTGGTGGCGGCTCCTGGTGTCCGACAGCGGCACCGGGTCCGGCTACGTCTACACCTCCGGCCAGCGGGTCGAGCTGCTCGCCGCCTCCAACCGGCGGACCGCCGCCAGACTGCTCTGGGCCGTCCTCGCGGATGCCGAGGACGGCGTCCTGGTGCCCCACGTCACGGCCGCGAACTCGTGGGCGGTCGACCTCGGGCTCACCGCAGGGCTCGAGCTCCACCAGGCCGGCTACCTGGGGCTGCGCGGGATGAAACCGCCCGCGCCGTACGTTCACAACGGTGCCCTGTTGTAGCGCGAATAGGATCGGTGCATGACCACTGTCGACCTGCCGCTGCTCCCTCTCGGCCGGGGTGTCGACCTCGGCTCCGAGCGCGGCGTCGAGTGCCCGGGCGACCTGCCGTCGCCCTCCGATCCCGACCTGGTGGCGCGCGCTCTGGCCGCCAAGGAGGCATTGGGGTCGCGGGTCTTCGTGCTCGGGCACCACTACCAGCGCGACGAGGTCATCCAGTTCGCTGACGTCACCGGCGACTCGTTCAAGCTCGCCAGCGAGGCGGCGGCCCGTCCGGACGCGGAGTTCATCGTGTTCTGCGGCGTGCACTTCATGGCCGAGTCGGCCGACATCCTGACCTCGCCCGCCCAGAAGGTGATCCTCCCCGACCTGGCCGCCGGCTGCTCCATGGCGGACATGGCGAGGCTGCGGCAGGTCGAGGACGCCTGGACGGCGATGCAGGAGGCCGGTGTCGCGGACGAGGTCGTCCCGATCACCTACATGAACTCCAGCGCCGACATCAAGGCGTTCTGCGGCCGCAACGGCGGTGCTGTCTGCACCTCGAGCAACGCGGAGACCGCCCTGGAGTGGGCCTACCAGCAGGGCTCGAAGGTGCTCTTCCTCCCCGACCAGCACCTCGGCCGCAACACCGCGGTCCTGAAGATGGGGCTCTCCCTCGACGACTGCGTGGTCTGGGACCCGCACCGCCCGAACGGCGGGCTCACCACCGAGCAGCTGCGCGACGCCCGGATGATCCTGTGGAAGGGCCACTGCTCGGTGCATGGCCGCTTCTCCGAGGACACCGTCGACGACCTGCGCGCGACCATCCCCGGCGTCCAGATCCTGGTGCACCCCGAGTGCAAGCACGAGGTCGTCCTGAAGGCGGACCTCGTCGGCTCGACGGAGTTCATCATCCAGACCATCGAGGCCGCGCCTGCCGGCTCGGCGTGGGCCATCGGCACCGAGCTCAACCTCGTCAAGCGGCTGGCCGCCGCGCACCCCGACAAGCGGATCACCTTCCTCGACAAGACCGTCTGCTACTGCTCGACGATGAACCGCATCGACCTCCCCCACTTCGTCTGGGCGATGGAGTCTCTGGTCGACGGCCTGGTCGTCAACCAGATCGAGGTCGACGAGGACACCGAGAAGTGGGCCAAGATCGCCCTCGACCGGATGCTGGCGCTGCCCGGCAAGACCCACAGGGACTGACCAGCCACTCCGCACACTGGACGGATGCTGCACCGCCACCCGTTCCTGAGCGTCGTGACGCTGGCCTACCTGGCCTTCGTCGGCTGGGTGACGCTCACGCCGGAGGCGGACGCGCCGACCCAGAGCGACCTCGTGCTTCGGGTGCTGGCCCGGCTGCAGGGCTACGACCGGCTGTCCTGGCTGACCTACGACCGGGCCGAGTACCTCGCCAACGTGGCGCTCTTCATCCCTGTCGGACTCTTCCTGCTGCTGCTGTTCGGCACCCGGTTCTGGTGGCTGGCAGTGGCAGCGGCAATCACGATGACCTCGCTCATCGAGACCGCCCAGCGGTCGATCCCCGGTCGGGTCCCCGACCAGCGCGACGTCGCCGCCAACACCATGGGGGCGGTGGTCGGGGTCGCCGTCG
>JAWWPK010000024.1:0-2844 GCA_033854925.1 Nocardioidaceae bacterium
CTCACCGTTAGTCCCTCTGGCATGCCGTTGCAACGGCATGCCAGGAGTGCGAACGGTGAGTTACAAGTGATCGGACCGAACTAGAACGTGTTCTAACTCTACTAGAGTCGAGCGGTGCCTGACATGCCTGACGACCTTGCCCAGGGATGGCTGAGCCACGCCCGCGACGCCAAGGGGTTCATGCCCGAGGACGAGGGGTTGCTGCTGCACCGCTGGGCGCGGGAGCGGCTCCCCCACGGTCCGGCACTCGAGGTCGGCACCTACTGCGGCAAGTCGGCGATCTACCTCGGCGCGGCCGCCCGCGAGGTGGGCGGAACCGTCTTCACCGTCGACCACCACCGCGGGTCCGAGGAGAACCAGGCCGGCTGGGAGCACCACGACGACTCCCTGGTGGACCCCGAGTTCGGGCTGATGGACACGCTGCCGGTCTTCCGCAGGACCATCGCTCGCGCCGGCCTCGAGGACCAGGTCGTTGCGGTGATCGGCAGGAGCACGACGGTGAGCGCACTCTGGCGCACTCCCCTGTCGCTGCTGTTCATCGACGGCGGCCACGCCGAGGAGCACGCCCAGAACGACTACACCGGCTGGGCCCCGTGGCTCATGAACGGCGGCGCGCTGGTGATCCACGACGTGTTCCCCGACCCCGCGGACGGCGGGCAGCCGCCGTACCACGTATTCCTGCGCGCGCTGGAGCGCGGCAGCTTCGAGGAGGTCGAGGCACTCGGGTCGATGCGAGTGCTACGACGAACGCAGGGTGCCGCCGGCGACCCGCTCGGTTGAGCAGCCGCACTCGAGGGCGAGCTCGCCGAAGTGCGGGCCGAGCGAGGTGCCGCGCATGATCCCGGAGCCGGCGGTGCTGTGCCCGGCCACCTCGCCGAGCGCGTCCGCGGCCAGGATCACTGCGGCGGCGGTGTACGTCGTGTGCTCGACAGGCCAGTGGACGTCGCGCGGCTCACCCTCGTGCTTGGTGCCGTCGTCGAAGACCCAGCCGGTCCAGTAGCGGCCGTCGGACTCGCGCAGGTGCTGCATGCCCTTGAGCTGTGTCAGCGCGCGGCGGTGGTCGCCGATCGCGTCGAGCGCCATGGCGAGCTCGCAGGTCTCGGCGCCGGTCACCCACGGGTTGGTGCTGACGCAGCGGATGCCGAGGCCGGGCACGACGAACTCGTCCCAGCGCGACTCCAGCAGGTCGTAGGCCGCGCGGCCGCGGACCGGGCCGCCCAGGACCGGGTAGTACCAGTCCATCGAGTACGTCGCCTTGTCCTCGAAGAGCTCGCGGTGCTCGCGGACCGCGTGACCGAGCCGGCCGCCGGCCAGCTCCCACTCCGGCTGCGGGTCGTCCAGCAGGTCGGCGAGCGCGACGCCGGCGCGCAGCGACTGGTAGATGCTCGACGAGCCGGCCACCAGCGCGAAGTCCTCGGTCGGCGTCCAGCGGATGCCGCCGAAGGGCAGCTGCTGGGAGACCACCCAGTCGAGCCCGGCCCGCACCGACGGCCAGAACCGCTGCACGAACCGCAGGTCGCGCTGGACCAGCCAGTGGTGCCAGATCCCGACGGCGAGGTAGGCCGACATGTTGACCTCGCCGCGCTCGTCCTCCGCCCGACCGTGGACGATCTTCATCGGCCACGAGCCGTCGGGGCGCTGCATGGTCGGCACCCAGGTGTAGGCGTGCTCGGCCGCCTCGACCTGGCCACCCACGAGCATCGCCATCGCGGCCTCGACGTGGTTCCAGATGTCGACGTGCTCGCCGACCGTCCACGGCACCGCGCCACACGGCTCCTGCATGGCCGCGATGGCCGCCGCGCTGTCCGCCACCTGGGCGGCGGAGAGCACGCCGTCGACACTGGGCAGTTGGGCCATGGGCACCTGGGCGAGGTTCGTCACGCGGCGCCGTCCGTCGAGGCCGGCTTGCGGAAGTAGAGGACCAGGCTCTTGCCGATCAGCGGGTCGAGGACCTTGCCGGCCAGCTGGAGCACCTTGGGCTGCTCCATGATCTCCCAGACCAGGAGCTTGTGGTACGCCTTGGCGAGCGGGTGGTCGTCGTTGTTGACGCCCACGGCGCACTTGATCCACCAGTAGGGCGAGTGCAGGCCGTGCGCGTAGCCCTTGCCCTCGAACACCATCGCGTCGCCCGGTGTGCCGTCGTTGAACCTGCCGGCCTTGGTGACCTTGTCGATCAGCTCGTGGTCGGTGTAGATCCGGATGTGTCCGCCCTCGGCGTTGTGGTAGTCGTCGGACAGCTTCCAGTTGACCACCTCGGGCAGCCAGCGCGGCACCGAGACGGCCAGGGTGCCGCCGGGGCGCAGGACGCGCACCAGCTCCTTGACCGCGTCGACGTCGGCGTGGATGTGCTCGAGCACCTCCGCGGCGACGACTCGGTCGAACTCGCCGTCGGCGAACGGAAGCTGCAGTGCGTCGCCCTGCTTGACGTCAGCCTCGGCGCCCTCGGGCACCTCGCCGGCCTGCTTCATAGCGTGGAACAGGTCGCTCACGCCGGCCAGCTCGTCGGCGTCCATGTCGAAGGCGATCACGTCAGCGCCGCGGCGGTACATCTCGTAGGCGTGCCGGCCGGCGCCGCACCCCATGTCGAGCACCCGGTCGCCCGGGAGCAGCCCGAGGCGGTCGAAGTCAACGGTCAGCACGGGTCGTCCCCCTCTCCTGGTGGTACTCGGCGACGGTCTCCGCGTAGACCTGGGCCACCTGGGCCGCGACGGCGCGCCAGCTGAACAGCTCGTCGACCCGCTTCCGGCCGTTCGCGCCCATCACTGTGCGGCGCTCGGGGTCGTCGAGCAGCGCCGCCAGCGCCGCCTCCGAGTCGAAGCGGGGCAGGCACAGCCAGTCGATCGA
>JAWWPK010000025.1:0-2891 GCA_033854925.1 Nocardioidaceae bacterium
CGCGATGGAACGCGAGACCCTCGACTACTGGGCTCGTGATCGCACGTTCCAGGACTCGGTCAAGGCCCGGGCGGCCGGCGAGAACGGCAGCAACGAGTTCGTCTTCTACGACGGCCCGCCGTTCGCCAACGGGCTGCCGCACTACGGCCACCTGCTCACCGGCTACGTCAAGGACATCGTCCCGCGCTACCAGACCATGCGGGGCCGCCGGGTGGAGCGGCGGTTCGGGTGGGACACGCACGGGCTGCCGGCCGAGCTCGAGGCGATGCGGCTCAACGGCATCAAGACCACCGACGAGATCCTCGAGCTGGGCATCGAGAAGTTCAACGAGGCCTGCCGCGCCTCGGTGATGAAGTACACCGGCGAGTGGCGCGACTACGTCACCCGGCAGGCGCGCTGGGTCGACTTCGACCACGACTACCGGACCATGAACCCCGACTACATGGAGTCGGTGATCTGGGCGTTCAAGCAGCTCTACGACAAGGGCTGGGTCTATGAGGGCTATCGGGTCCTGCCCTACTGCTGGAACGACGAGACCCCGCTGTCCAACCACGAGCTGCGGATGGACGACGACGTCTACCGGAACGTCCAGGACCCGGCGGTCACCGTCGGCTTCAGGATCACCACCGACGGCCCGCTGCTCGGCGCCCTGCTGCTGACCTGGACGACCACGCCGTGGACGCTGCCCAGCAACCTCGCCGTCATGGTCGGCACCGCGATCGACTACGTCGCGGTCGAGCACGACGGAGATCGGCTGCTGCTCGCGAAGGCGCGGCTGCCGGCGTACGCGCGAGAGTTGGGCGACACCCCGGAGATCGTGTGGCGGGGGACCGGCGCCGACCTGATCGGGCTGGCCTACACGCCGCCGTTCAGCTACTACTCCGGCCACTCGAACGCCTTCCGCGTCGTCCCGGCCGACGAGGCCGTCACCACGACCGACGGCACCGGGCTGGTGCACAGCGCCGGCGCCTTCGGCGAGGTCGACAAGGAGGTGACCGACCGCGAAGGCATCGAGGCCGTGATGCCGGTCGGCAAGGACGGCCGCTTCACGGCCCCGGTCGAGGAGTACGCCGGGATGCTCGTCTTCGACGCCAACCTGCACATCATCGACGACCTCAAGGACGGCACCGGCTCGGTGACCCCCGGCACCCTGCTGCTGCGCCGCGAGACCTACGAGCACAGCTACCCGCACTGCTGGCGCTGCCGCGAGAAGCTCATCTACAAGGGCGTCTCGTCGTGGTTCGTCGAAGTGACGGCGATCAAGCAGCGGATGCTCGAGCTCAACCAGCAGATCAACTGGGTGCCGGAGCACGTCAAGGACGGCCAGTTCGGCAAGTGGCTGGAGAACGCCCGCGACTGGTCGATCACCCGCAACCGGTTCTGGGGCTCGCCGGTGCCGGTGTGGCGCTCCGACGACGAGGCCTACCCGCGGCTCGACGTCTACGGCTCGTTCGCGGAGCTCGAGCGAGACTTCGGCACCATCCCGCGCGACCGCGACGGCAACCCCGACCTGCACCGTCCGTTCGTCGACGAGCTGACCCGGCCGAACCCTGACGACCCGACGGGCCGCTCCACGATGCGCCGCGTCGCCGACGTCCTCGACGTGTGGTTCGACTCGGGCTCGATGAGCTTCGCCCAGGTGCACGTGCCGTTCGAGAACGAGGACTGGTTCCTTCATCACTTCCCGGCCGACTTCATCGTCGAGTACATCAACCAGACCCGCGGCTGGTTCTACACGCTGCACATCCTGGCCACCGGGATCTTCGACCGGCCGGCGTTCGAGAACTGCATCAGCCACGGGATCGTGCTCGGCTCGGACGGGCTCAAGATGAGCAAGTCCCTGCGCAACTACCCCGACGTGCGCGAGGTCTTCGACCGCGACGGCGCGGACGCGATGCGCTGGTTCCTGATGGCCTCGCCGATCGTCCGCGGCGGCAACCTGATCGTCACCGAGCAGGGCATCCGCGACGCGGTGCGGTTCGTGATGATCCCGCTGTGGAACAGCTGGTACTTCTTCCAGCTCTACGCCAACTCGTCAGGGCACGACGCGACGCCGCGCACCGACTCGACCGACCCGCTGGACCGCTACCTGCTGGCCAAGTGCCGGCAGTTCGTCGAGCAGGCGACCACCGAGATGGACGCGTACGCCGTCGCCGACGCGTGCGACACCACTCGCAGCTTCCTCGACGCGCTCACCAACTGGTACATCCGCCGCTCCCGGAACCGGTTCTGGGGCGACAACGCGGACGCGTTCGACACGCTCTACACGGTCCTCGAGACGGTCTGCCGGGTCACCGCGCCGCTGCTCCCGCTGACGACCGAGGAGGTCTGGCGCGGGCTCACGGGTGAGCGCTCCGTGCACCTGGCCGACTGGCCACTGGCCGACGAGCTGCCCGCGGACGACGGTCTGGTGGCGGCCATGGACAAGGTCCGCGAGGTCTGCTCGGCCACCTCGGCCCTGCGCAAGGCGGGCAGCCTCCGCAACCGGCTCCCGTTGTCGACGCTCACCGTGGTGGTCGACGACCCGGCCGCCCTCGAGGGATTCGAGTCGATCGTCGCGGACGAGGTGAACGTGAAGTCGGTGCGGCTGCTGGCCGCGGACGCGCCGGAGGCCGCGTCGTACGGCGTCTCGCAGCGGCTCACCGTGAACGCCCGCGCCGCCGGCCCCCGGCTCGGCAAGGACGTCCAGCAGGCGATCAAGGGCTCCAAGTCCGGCGACTGGTCGACGGCCGACGACGGCACCGTGACCTCCGGCGGGCTCGAGCTGCTGGAGGGGGAGTTCACCCTCGACACCGTGGCCGGCTCGGCCGACGAGGCCGCGGCGGTCGGCGTGCTGCCGACCGGCGGCTTCGTGGTGCTCGACACCGAAGTCACCCCAGAGCTGGCCACCG
>JAWWPK010000026.1:0-11010 GCA_033854925.1 Nocardioidaceae bacterium
ACGGGCCACCTCCGACGAACCTCCGGCGGCAACCACTAGCCCATCACCCGCCGCCTTTCGAGTGTCGATGCCGCCAACTAGGGTTCAGGGGAAATGGAGTCCCCTCTCGCTCTCTACCGCCGCTACCGGCCGGAGACCTTCGCCGAGGTCATCGGACAGGAGCACGTCACGGAGCCGCTGCGTGCCGCGCTGGCCGGCAACCGGGTCAACCACGCCTACCTCTTCAGCGGTCCCCGTGGGTGCGGCAAGACGACGAGCGCCCGGATCCTGGCGCGCGCCCTCAACTGCGAGCAGGCTCCGGTCGCCGACCCCTGCGGCGAGTGCGACAGCTGCCGCGACCTGGCCCGCGGCGGCCCGGGGTCGATCGACGTCATCGAGATCGACGCTGCGTCCCACGGCGGCGTGGACGATGCACGCGACCTGCGCGAGAAGGCGTTCTTCGCGCCGGTGCGGAGCCACTACAAGGTCTACATCATCGACGAGGCCCACATGGTCTCGACGCAGGGCTTCAACGCGCTGCTCAAGCTGGTAGAGGAGCCGCCCGAGCACCTGCGGTTCATCTTCGCGACCACCGAGCCCGAGAAGGTCATCCCGACCATCCGCTCCCGCACCCACCACTACCCGTTCCGGCTGATCCCGCCGCGCCTGATGTCCTCCTACCTCGAGGAGCTCTGCACCAAGGAGGGCGTGGCCGTCGAGCCGGCGGCACTGCCGCTCCTTGTGCGCGCGGGCGGCGGGTCGGCCCGCGACACCCTCTCGGTGCTCGACCAGCTGATCGGCGGGGCCGGCCCCGCCGGGGTCACCCACGAGCTGGCCGCGGGTCTGCTGGGCTACACCCCCGACGCGCTCCTCGATGAGGTGGTCGACGCGTTCGCCGCAGCCGACGGGGCGGCCGTCTTCGGCGTCGTCGACAAGGTGATCGAGACCGGCCAGGACCCGCGCCGGTTCACCGAGGACCTGCTGCGGCGGCTCCGCGACCTCGTCATCGTGGCCGCGGTCCCGGGCGCGACGGCGAGCGGCCTCATCGACGTCTCCGAGGACCAGGGCGAGCGGCTGGTCGCCCAGACGGCCAGGTTCGGTGCCAGCGACCTGAGCCGGGCCGCCGACATCCTCGCCACCGGGCTCACCGAGATGCGCGGCGCCACCGCCCCGCGGCTGCTGCTCGAGCTGCTCTGTGCCCGGGTGCTGCTGCCCGGTGCCGACCACACCACCGACGGGATCGCCGCCCGGCTCGACCGGCTCGAGCGGCGGGCCGCCATCACCGGCACGCCCAGCGCGGCGGCGCCGGCTCCGACTCCCGCTCCGGTCACGGCTCCGGCGCCCGCCCAGGACCGGCCCGCACCGACGACACCGACCGCGGTGGGCAGCCCCGTCGCCGTGCCGGAGCCGGTCTCGGAGGCGACCGAGCCCGCGGCGCCCGAGCCCACCCCGACACCTGCCGCACCGGCGGGGCGCGGCGGCGCCGGCCTGTCCCTCGTCGACGTACGCCGCCTCTGGCCCGACGTCGTCGAGTCCACCAAGAGCCGCCGCCGGATGGCGTGGATCCACCTCACCCAGAACTGCCAGGTGGTCGGCCTCGACGGCAACGTGCTCACCCTCGGCTTCGCCAACGCCGGTGCCCGCGACAGCTTCATGTCCAGTGGCTGCGAGGAGGTGGTCCACCAGGCCGCGATCGACGTCGTCGGCGCGGACTGGAAGATCGAGACCATCGTCGACCCCGGCGCGCAGCCCGAGGGAGCGCCGACGGTCACCAAGGCCGCCGCCGACCCGGCGCCGACCGCCCCGGAGGCCGCCCCGGAGGCCACGGTGGCCGCGCCAGAGGGGGACACGCCCACGGCACCTCCCGCCTGGGTGGCGGACGACGAGCCGTCGGACCCGGCCCCCGACCCGAGCGCGGCCAAGGCGGCGGCCCGGGAGGCCATCGCCCAGACCCGGGCCAAGGGGGGCGATACGACTCGCTCCGACGGCCTGGCGGCCGCCGACGCGGAGGTCAGCCGCGACGACCTCGACGCGGATCCCGACGGTCTCGCGGGCGAGGACCTCCTGGCCCGCGAGCTCGGTGCCTCCATGATCGAGGAGATCAAGCACTCATGATCCAGTCCACAGACCAGCAGCGAGAGGCAAGACGATGACCGAGGGCCAGAACCCCCTGGAGGCGCTCGGCGCGGGTGGCTTCGACATGAACGCCCTGCTCCAGCAGGCCCAGCAGATGCAGGAACAGCTCGCCCTGGCCCAGCAGCGGCTGCACGACACCGAGGTCGAGGGCACCGTCGCCGGCGGGGCGGTGACCGTCAAGGTCAACGGCGTCGGCGAGCTCACGGGCGTCGACATCAAGCCCGGTGGCTTCGACGGCGCCAGCGCCGACGACCTCTCCGACCTCAGCGACATGATCGTCGCCGCCTACCGCGACGCGAAGGCCAAGGCCGACAACATGGCGACCGAAGCGCTCGGCCCGCTGGCCGGCGGGATGGGTGGCCTCGGCGGCCCGCCCGCGCCGGGCCAACTCGGGTTCTCGGGGTAGCCACCACATGTATGAAGGCGTGGTCCAGGACCTCATCGACGAGCTCGGCCGGCTGCCGGGCGTCGGCCCGAAGAGCGCCCAGCGGATCGCGTTCCACCTGCTCCAGACCGAGGAGGCCGACGTACGCCGCCTCGCCGAGGTCCTGATCGAGGTCAAGGCCCGGGTGAAGTTCTGCTCGATCTGCTTCAACGTCTCCGAGGACGACCTGTGCCGGATCTGCCGCGACCCGCGGCGCGACCAGACGATCCTCTGCGTGGTCGAGGAGTACAAGGACGTCGTCGCCATCGAGCGGACCCGCGAGTTCAAGGGCCGCTACCACGTGCTCGGCGGCGCGATCTCGCCGATCGACGGCATCGGCCCGGAGCAGCTGCGGGTCCGCGAGCTGATGATGCGGCTCTCCGACGGCACGGTCGCCGAGCTGATCCTCGCGACCGATCCCAACCTCGAGGGTGAGGCGACGGCGACGTACCTCACCCGTATGTTGAAGGACCTCGACCTCTCGGTGACCCGGCTCGCCAGCGGGCTGCCGGTCGGCGGCGACCTGGAGTACGCCGACGAGGTCACCCTTGGACGAGCCCTGGCGGGAAGGCGGAGCGCCCAGTGAACGAAGAGAAGGCCATCACCAGCGAGACGGAGGACTTCGCCCAGAGCATGGCGGACTCCTTCTCGAGCTTCCTGCTCGCGCTACGCGAGATCGCCCGGGAAGGCCACGTCGGCCGGTCGATCTCGCTGCTGCTCCTGGAGATCAGCCAGATCTCGCTGGCCGGCGCCCGGCTCGGCGCGCAGCGGGACTTCGAGCCGCGCCAGGAGTACCAGCCCGACGTCGGACCCGAGTCCGACCTTGACGACATGCGGCTGCGGCTGGCCGTGATGCTCGACAACCTGGACACCTACAGCTACGTCTTCGACCCCTATGTCCCAGGGGTGGTCGAGAGCCAGCTGTCCGACGACCTCACCAGCATCGCGAGCGACCTCGAGACCGGGCTGCGCCACTACCGCGAGGGCGACATCGCCGAGGCGCTGTGGTGGTGGCAGTTCTCCTACGTCTCCTCGTGGGGCAACCTGGCCGGGGTCTCGCTCAACGCACTGCTGTCGGTGGTGGCCCACGACCGGCTGGACGCCGAGTTCACCGGCGAGGACGAGGACGTCGCGGCCGCCAATGAGATGTTGGACGTAGATCTACCCTCGTGAGCTTCGGCCCGGGCCCACGACGACGCTCGCTCCGCTTCGCGGGCTTCGCAGTCGTCGCGGCCACCTGGGCCGATCACGAGGAGCGCTCGCTCCGCTCGCACACCTCGCTTCGCTCGCTCCAGGCACAACGCCTCGGCTCGCGGTGGCGGGTGTCCACGCGGGCGAAACGAATCGGATGATGTCATCGCACCCGCCTAAACTTGGCGGGTGGGAATCGTCGTCCAGAAGTACGGTGGCTCGTCCGTCGCTGATGCCGCGGGCATCAAGCGCGTGGCGCAGCGCATCGTCAACACCCGCAAGGCGGGCCACGACGTCGTCGTCGTGGTCTCGGCCATGGGCGACACCACCGACGAGCTGCGTGACCTCGCCGAGCAGGTGACGCCGCTGCCGCCGCCGCGTGAGCTCGACATGCTGCTCACGAGCGGTGAGCGGATCTCGATGGCGCTGGTGGCGATGGCGATCGCCGCGCTCGGCCACACCGCGAAGTCGTTCACCGGCTCGCAGGCCGGCGTGATCACCGACTCCGCACACGGCAAGGCCAAGATCATCGACATCACGCCGGGCCGGATCGAGCAGGCGATCAAGGATGGCGCGATCGCGATCGTGGCCGGCTTCCAGGGTGTCTCCCAGGACACCAAGGACATCACCACGCTGGGCCGCGGCGCCTCCGACACCACGGCTGTCGCCCTCGCCGCCGCGCTGGGCGCCGAGGTATGCGAGATCTACTCCGACGTCGACGGTGTCTTCACCGCCGACCCGCGCATCGTCCCCACCGCCCGCAAGCTCGACCGCATCTCCGTGGAGGAGATGCTGGAGATGGCGGCGTCGGGAGCCAAGATCCTGCACCTGCGGTGTGTCGAGTACGCGCGCCGCTACCAGATGCCGGTCCACGTCCGCTCCTCCTTCTCGCAGAAGGAAGGGACCTGGATCGTCCCCGTCACCGAGGGAGAAGAACCCGTGGAACAGGCCATCATCGCCGGAGTCGCCCACGACCGGAGCGAGGCCAAGGTCACCGTGGTCGGCGTACCCGACAAGGTCGGCGAGGCAGCCCGGATCTTCGAGGCGCTGGCCTCGGTCGAGGTCAACCTCGACATGGTCGTGCAGAACGTCTCTGCCGCCGCGACCGGCCTCACCGACATCTCCTTCACGCTGCCGCGGGCCGACGGCACCACCGCGATGGGCGCGCTGGCGAAGATCCAGGACGAGGTGGGCTACGAGAAGCTGCTCTACGACGACCAGATCGGCAAGGTCTCGCTGATCGGCGCCGGGATGCGCTCGCACCCCGGCATCACCGCCAAGTTCTTCTCCGCCCTGGCCGCCGCCGGGGTCAACATCGAGATGATCTCCACGTCCGAGATCCGCATCTCGGTGATCGTCGACGAGGGTCAGGTCGACGACGCCGTGCGCGCCACCCACTCCGCCTTCGACCTCGACGCCGACGAGGTCGAGGCGGTCGTCTACGGAGGCACCGGCCGATGAACAGGACCTTCAACGTCGGCATCGTCGGCGCCACTGGACAGGTCGGTGTCGCGATGCGCCAGATCCTGGCCGATCGCAGCTTCCCGGTCGGCGACCTCCGCTTCTTCGCCTCGGAGCGCTCGGCCGGCACCGTGCTGCCGTACGCCGGGCCCAATGGTCTGCAGAGCATCACGGTCGAGCACGCCGCCACCGCCGACCCGGCCGGTCTCGACATCGCCCTGTTCTCAGCAGGTGCGACCACCTCCCGGGCGCTGGCGCAGAAGTACGCCGACGCGGGAGTCATCGTCATCGACAACTCCAGCGCCTTCCGCAAGGACCCCGACATCCCGCTGGTGGTCTCGGAGGTGAACCCGCAGGACGCAGCGGCGGTCATCGCTGCCGGACACGGCATCATCGCGAACCCCAACTGCACGACCATGGCCGCGATGCCGGTGCTCAAGGTGCTGCACGACGAAGCGGTGCTGGTCCGGTTGATCGCCTCGACGTACCAAGCGGTGTCCGGTGCGGGCGTCGCGGGCGTCGAGGAGCTCGCCACCCAGGTTGCGGCGGCCGGTGACAAGGCCCGCGAGCTGGCCTACGACGGCGAGGCGGTCGCGTTCCCCGATCCGGTGAAGTACGCGCGGACCATCGCCTTCAACGTGCTCCCGCTGGCCGGCACCATCGTCGACGACGGCCTCGAGGAGACCGACGAGGAGCAGAAGCTCCGCAACGAGTCCCGCAAGATCCTCGGCATCCCGGACCTCCCGGTGTCCGGCATCTGCGTGCGGGTGCCGGTCTTCACGGGCCACTCGCTGGCGCTCAACGCCGAGTTCGAGCGGCCGCTGACACCGGCCCGCGCCCGAGAGCTGCTGGCCGACGCACCGGGCGTGGAGCTGACCGACATCCCGACCCCCCTCCAGGCGGCCGGCAAGGACCCGTCGTACGTCGGCCGGATCCGCCAGGACCCCGGCGTCCCGGACAACCGCGGGCTGGCGCTGTTCGTCTCGGGCGACAACCTGCGCAAGGGCGCGGCCCTCAACACCATCCAGATCGCGGAGCTGGTCGTCGCCGCCTCGCGCTGACCCGGCGCCCGCTCGGGAAGGCTGGGACTGACCCACCGCTCATCGAGCTTGTCGAGATGTCCGCAGCTCGCGCTGGGAGGTGAGTCCGTCAGCGCACGTCGTGCTCCTCGGGCTGGAGGGCGGGGTCGGACCCGTCGTTGGCCGGGTCGATGTAGGTGGTCGTGACCCAGTGGGACAGCAGGAACGCCGCCACGGAGACCAGCGGGATGGCGATGACCATCCACCACTGGAAGATCGAGCCGACGAGGAACACCAGGGTCACCACACTGAGCAGCCCGACGGCCAGGAAGCTGGTGCTGCCCGGCTCCGGCACCTGGGCGGCGCGCAGCAGCGCGGCGCCGATCAGCACCGACACGATGAGGATCGCGAGCAGCAGGAAGAAGCCTTGCCCACCGCACGACGAGGTGCCCTTGATCTGGGTGCAGATGCGCAGCGAGCCGGCGGTCGCGCCGACCAGGAGGCCCCCGACGACCAACCCGGTCAGGACTGCGGCGGGGCGGCCGGTCAGCCACGGCCCGCGTCGGGCCCTGGGCTCCTGCGGCATCGCCTCGACCTGGGCCGGCGCGGGGTCGGGGGTGGGCTCTGAGGTGTCGTCGAAGATCGTTTCCGGGTCGGCGTCGGTCGGCTCGACCGGCTCGACCGGCTCGACCGGCTCGACCGGTTCGACCGGTTCGACCGGTTCGGCGGGCTCGACCGGTTCGGCGGGCTCGACAGCCACCGGCGGCGCCTTCCGGCGCTTGCGCCCGAACAGCGACGGGGCCTCCAGGGACGGCGCGTCCCGGTCGCGATCCTCGGACATGAGCGCAGTCTCTCAGACGCCGGAATCCCTGATCCCGCTGCCAATACGGACATGACTCCGGACTGGACCAGTCTGGCGCGGCGCATGCCCGATGGGGCAATGACAACCGTGGTGGCTAGTCTCGGTAGTGCTGAGTTCGTCCAAGGGGGGCTTGTATGGACTTCGAGCCGACCACCTGGTCATGCTCATTTTGCGGTAAGCGCGGCACCGAGGACACGCGGTACGCCGCTGGTCTCGGCGCCCTGATGTGCACCGAGTGCCTGACCTCTTTCTTCGAGGCCTTCGCGGCCCCCGAGAACGCCAGGCAGCGGATCATCGGCTGGAGCGACGACACCATGTCGGACGCCGACATGCTGGCCAGACTGCCGCTGATCGCCGCCACCGCGAGCCAGGTGGACCGCTACCTGCGCCTGTGGGTCGGCCGGATCCGCGAGCGGCACATCTCCTACGCCGAGATCGGCAAGGCCCTGGGTGTTTCGCGGCAGGCCGCCTGGGAACGTTTCAGCCGGGTCGTCGACGCGACCAAGGTCGGCGACAAAGCGCCGGTCTGACTCGACCTGACCGCTGTCTCAAGCCGCCTCGATCTCGTCCAGCAGCAGCACCAGCTCGCGGAGCGCGGTGTCGATCTCTTCCGGGTGCTGCCCGTCGGCCAGCCGATTCTCCGCCACGTGACGCACGGGCGCGAGCTCCTCGGCCGACAGCTCCGCCAGCCCCGACATGACGCTCTGCAGCACGGCCACCGCGGCGTCCGGGTCGAGCACGTCGTCGGGCGCGGCTAGCAGGAACACCAGCTGGTCCACCACGATCTCCGCGAGCATCATCTGCCACCACCTCCGCCCCGAAGTCTCCCCGGCGACGGGCGGAGAACGCTGCAGGCGCGCACGCAGACGTTGGCTCCCGGCCGCAGAGCGACCGGGAGCCGACGAGCGAAGAGTCGGGCTGACAGGATTTGAACCTGCGGCCTCCTCGTCCCGAACGAGGCGCGCTACCAAACTGCGCCACAGCCCGCCACGTGAGCGGGGCTCACAAGGTCCGGAGCATACCGGAGCGGCAGGGGCGTTCCCCAATCGGTTCAGCCGGGCCTCGGGACCAGGGTGAGCAGGGTGGCCTCCGGGCGGCAGGCGACCCGGATCCGGGCGTAGGGCGAGGTCCCGATCCCCGCCGAGACGTGCAGCCAGGCCGAACCCGGGTCGCCGTCCCGGGAGGTGGCCGGGTGCCGGTGCAGCCCCTTGGCGCGGGCGGGCTCGAGGTCGCAGTTCGTGGTCAGTGCACCGATGCCGGGGAGGCAGACCTGACCACCGTGGGTGTGGCCGGCGAGGATCGCGTCGTAGCCATCGGCGGCGAACTGGTCGAGCACCCGGAGGTACGGCGCGTGCGCGACACCGAGCCGGACGTCGGCGTTCGGGTCGGCCGGGCCGGCGACGTCCGCGAGCCGGTCGTAGCGCAGGTGCGGGTCGTCGACACCCGCGAAGGCGAAGGTGAGCTCGCCGACCTTCACGACCTCGCGCCGGTTGGTCAGGTCGATCCACCCGGACGCGGTGAAGACGTCGCGCAGGTCGGGCCACGGCAGCTTCACCGACGACGTGTTGCGGCGTCCGTCGTCCGGGAGCAGGTAGCGCAGCGGGTTCCGGAGCGTCGGGCTGAAGTAGTCGTTGGAGCCGAAGACGAAGACCCCCGGCACGTCGAGGAGCGCGCCGAGCGAGTCGCGGACCACGGGCACCGATGCGGCGTGCGCCAGGTTGTCGCCGGTGTCGATGACCAGGTCCGGCCGCAGCGTCGCCAGCCCCGACACCCACTCCTGCTTGCGCCGCTGTCCTGGCGTCAGGTGCAGGTCGCTCAGGTGCAGCACCCGCACCGGCCGTGCGCCTGCGGGCAGCAGCGGCACCTCGACCCGGCGCAGCGTGTACTGGCGCGCTTCCCAGGCGGCGTACGCCGTCAGCCCGGCCCCCGCGACCGTGCCGGCGCCCACGGCGCCGCCAACAAGTCGAACCAGGCCCATTCCTCAAGGCTGCCACAATCAGCCCGTGGCCATGCTCAAGGACCGACTCCGACAAGACCTCACCACCGCCATCAAGGGTCGCGACGAGGTGCGCTCCTCGACGATCCGGATGGTGCTGACCGCGATCACCAACGCCGAGGTGGCCGGCAAGGAGGCCCGCGAGCTGAGCGACGACGAGGTGATCGGCGTCCTCTCGACCGAGGCGAAGAAGCGCCGCGAGGCGGCCACCGCGTTCGACGACGGAGGACGGGCGGAGATGGCGGACAAGGAGCGCGCGGAGGCCGCGGTGCTCGCCGACTACCTGCCCGAGCAGCTCTCCGAGGACGAGATCGTCGCGCTGGTCACGGCCGCCGTCGAGCAGACCGGCGCCGCAGGCGAGGGCATGAAGGCGATGGGCAAGGTGATGGGCGTCGTCCAGCCCCAGGTCAAGGGCCGGGCCGACGGTGCCGTCGTCGCCGCGGAGGTACGCCGGCAGCTGGGCTAGTGCTAGTGCCCGTGACCGTGGCCACCGCCGTGACCGTGGTTGCCCTTGGGGCCCTTCGGCGGCTTCGGCGGCGTCGCCGACGTCTGGCCGACGCCCTCGATTCCCACGGGATAGACGAAGTCGTCATAGGGCTGGCCGGCAGTGAGCGGCTTCAGCGCGTCGCCCCAGATCGGTGCCGCGAAGCCGGAGCCCGTGGCGTCGTAGATGGTGCTGCCGTCGACCACCTTGCCGACGAGGGAGTCGGGTCTCCCCAGTGGATCGATGCCGGCGATCGTGGCGGCCGCGGCGTAGTGCGCGGTGTAGCCGCAGAACCACACCGCCTTCTGCTCCTGGGTGGTGCCGGTCTTGCCGGCGGCCGCGACCGGTAGCGCCTGCGCGGAGGCGAAGCCCCCCTCGATCACGCCGCGCAGCACGTTGCTCACGGCGTCGGCGACGTTCTGAGGCATGACCTGGGTGCACTGCGAGGCGTAGTCCTTGATCACGTTGCCGTTGGAGTCGAGGATCTGGGTCACCGGGCGGGACGCGCAGTGCAGGCCGCGGGCGGCGAACGTGGCGTAGGCCTCGGCCATCTCGAGCGGAGAAGCATCGGCGATGCCCAGCGTGAAGGAGGGGTAGCGCTCCACCTGCGGGTCGGTGAGCCTGACCCCCATCTGCTGGGCCAGCTCGTAGGGCGCGCAGACGCCGGTCAGCTCCTCCAGCTGGAGGTAGAAGGTGTTGACCGAGTTGCGGGTTCCGGAATACATGTTGTACCAACCGGTCCCGGTGGAGTTGTTCGCGGTGTACTCACCGCCGAAGAGGCCCTCACCCGGGCAGTTGGAGAAGTCCGCCTGGTCGAAGGTCTTCGGGGACGGCGAGTCGAACTGCGTGGTCAGCGGCAGTCCCTGGGTGAGGGCGGTGGCCAACGTGAACACCTTGAATGTCGAGCCGGGCTGGAAGCCGTTCGCGCCGCCGTACTCCTTGGGCACGGTGAAGTTGATGTAGGTCTCGCCGAGCTTCTTGCGGTTGCCCATCGGCCGCGACTGCGCCAGCGCCACGACGTTGCCGGTGCCCGGCTCCTCGATCGCCATCGCTCCTATCGCCGCGTCGGTCGGGTTCACGTGCGCCGCCACGGCGTTGTCCGCGTCGAGCTGGGCGTTCATGTCGATCGTGGTCTTGATCGTCAGCCCGCCGTTCTTCAGCACGTCCTTGCGCTCCTGGAGGGTCGCGCCGAGCTGCGGGTCCTGCAGGAGGTAGGACAGCACGTAGTCGCAGAAGAACGGCGCCCGCGAGTTGACGCACCCGTTGCCGACGTCCTGGACGTTGAGGCCGAGATCCTTCTGCTTGTTCTTCTCCGCCTTGTCGCGCGGGACCACGTTGAGCTCGGCCATCCGGTCGAGGACGACGTCGCGCCGCTCGGTCGCGCGGTCGGGGAACTTGGTCGGGTCGTAGCCGTAGGGGTTCTTCACCAGGCCGGCGAGCAGCGCTGACTGGCGCAGG
>JAWWPK010000027.1:0-5553 GCA_033854925.1 Nocardioidaceae bacterium
GGCCCGGCCGACCTGCTGGTAGTAGGCGACCGGCGACTGGGGCGCACCCATGTTGACGACGAACCCCAGGGCGGCGTCGAAGCCCATGCCGAGCGCGCTCGTCGCGACCAGCGCCTTGACCTGTCCGGAGGCGAGCCGCTGCTCGAGCGCGAGCCGCTCGGTGGCCTCGGTCTGGCCGGAGTAGGCCGCGACGTCGTGGCCTCGGGACCGGAGGTAGTCGGCGATCTCCTGGGTGGCCGCCACGGTGAGGCAGTAGACGATGCCGACACCCGGCTGCTCGGCGAGGTGGTCGGCGAGCCAGGCCAGCCGCTGCTCGGCGGTCTTGAGCCGGACCACGCCGAGCCGCAGCGACTCGCGGTCGAGCGACCCCCGCAGCACGAGCACGTCGGTGCCCAGCTGCTCGGCGACGTCGTCGGTGACCCGCGCGTTGGCGGTGGCGGTCGTCGCAAGCACCGGGATGCCGTCGGGGAGGTCGGCCAGCAGCGTGCGGATCCGGCGGTAGTCGGGCCGGAAGTCGTGGCCCCAGTCGGAGATGCAGTGCGCCTCGTCGACGACGAGGAGACCGCAGGTCGCGGCCAGCCGGGGCAGCACCTCGTCGCGGAACCCCGGGTTGTTGAGCCGCTCGGGACTGACCAGGAGCACGTCGATCTCGCCGGCCCGGATCTGGTCGTGGATCGGCTCCCACGACTCGGTGTTGGTGGAGTTGATCGTGACCGCACGGATGCCGGCCCGCTCGGCCGCGGCGATCTGGTTGCGCATCAGCGCCAGCAGCGGGCTCACGATCACCGTGGGTCCGGCACCCTCGGCCCTCAGGAGCAGGGTCGCCACGAAGTAGACGGCCGACTTGCCCCACCCGGTGCGCTGGACGACCAGGGCCCGCTGGTGGCCGACCGCCAGCGCCTCGATCGCCCGCCACTGGTCCTCACGCAGCTCGGCGTCCTCACTCCCGACGAGCGCCCGCAGGTGCGCCTCGGCATCTCGGCGGACGCCGGCCTCGGCGGTGGTGGTCATGTCCACTGTCTACCAGCGGGCACCGACGCCTCGTCGGGTTCGTCCACAGCCGACCGGTGTGCCCCAGAGCGCTGACCGGTGACTTGCTGGCGAGCGGTCAGCCAGCAACCCGAAACCCGGCCGACCACGGCCGTCGAGGTTGCCCAATGACCGCCACGCGGTGCCGCCCGCAGAGGGCGGTCAGGCGGCCGGGCCCTTGCTGCGTACGTCGGAGACCGACTGCATCGCCTCACGGAGCTCGCCGAGCCAGTCCTCCTCGTGCTGACCGACCAGACGAACGCACCAGGCCAGCGCGTCGGCGCGGGACCGGGCGACGCCGGCGTCGACCAGGGTGTCGAGGACCAGTCGCTGCGGCTGACGGAGCCGGGTCATCACCGGGGCCGCCACGTGGGTCCACAGCTCGGCGTGCTTGTCATCGCCCTGGCCGACCGAGACGCCCCAGGACACCTTGGCGTCGTAGCGGTGCTCGGCCTCGCGGGCGATCTCCATCCGCTGGCCGCGGGTCTCCTCGCGGAACGCCTTGGCGCGGCCGGCCCGCGCCTCGGACCGGGTGACGTCGGTGGCGTCGTCAGCGAGCTCGACGTCGGGGATGGTGAGCCGGACCGTGATCTCCTCGCGGTCGATGGTGATGTCCGCCGGGGCCGTCTGCCACTCTGCGGGGAGTCGGCCGGCGAACCAGCCGGCGACCCGCTCTCGTGCCTCGTCTGTAATCATGATTACATCATTACACCGCTGCAAAAGCAGCACAAGGAGAGGAAGCGCATCGTGGGTGTGGACGAACCGGGGCTGCCGACGCTCTACGACTGGGCCGGGGGTGGCGATGCCGTGCGCCGGCTGATCGACGCCTTCTACGACCGCGTCGAGCGCGACGACCTGCTGACGGGGTTCTTCCCCGGCGGGGTGAGCGAGGAGCACCGCGCCCACGTGGCCGCCTGGTGGAGCGAGGTGCTCGGCGGTCCGACGACCTACACCGACGAGCTCGGCGGCTACGAGGCGATGCTCGCCCACCACCGCGACCTGGCCATCACCGCCGAGCAGCGGCACCGGTTCGCCTCGACGATGAGCCTGGCCGCGGACGACGCGGGGCTGCCGGCCGACCCCGAGTTCCGCGCCGCGATCATCGGGTACGTCGAGTGGGGCACCCGGCTCGCCATGCACAACTCACATCCGGACGCGCCCGGCGTCGCCGAGCACGCGCCCGTGCCCCGTTGGGGGTGGGGCGTCGCGCCGCCCTACGAAGGCTGAGACACGCGTCGGGCGAGGCAGCGCGCCAGCGCTGACGAGCCCGACCCCTCCTACCTACGTGATGACGCAGTGAGGGTGATGCGCGGACGTGGACCGGCGGGACGGGCCTCCGCGTCGCTAAATCGGCGGCGTGGCGCGGGCACGCCCGACGCAACCACGCTGGGAGCAGCCGCCCGCGACACGGCGGCCGTTGCCGGCGCGGAGGCCCGGCCCGCAGGGCCGCGGCCGACCCGGTGCCACGAACGCAGACCCAGCCAAACCCCGACTCACCAGATCCGGACGCGCTCCTGCGGGTCGAGCCACAGCCCGTCGCCCTCAGCGGTGCCGAAGACCTCGTGGAACTCGTCGAGGTTGCGCACGATGTTGGCGCGGAACTCCGGCGGGCTGTGCGGGTCGATGGTGAGGTACTGCTGCGCCTGCTCGAGGCGGCGCTTGGTGCGCCAGCAGTAGGCCCAGTTCAGGAACAGCCGCTGCCGCTCCTCGGTGTCGGCCGTGCCGCCCTTCGAGATCAGGTAGGCGCGGTGGCCGATGGTCAGGCCGCCGAGGTCGCCGATGTTCTCGCCGACGGTGAGCGCGCCGTTGACGTGCTCGTCGGGCAGGTCGCGCGGGGCGAACCCGTTGTACTGGTCGATCAGCGCCTTCGACTTCACCTCGAAGGCCGCCTTGTCGTCGGGCGTCCACCAGTCGTTGAGGTTGCCGGCGCCGTCGTACTGCGCACCCTGGTCGTCGAACCCGTGGCCGATCTCGTGGCCGATCACCGCGCCGATGCCGCCGTAGTTCTCGGCCGGCTCGGCGTCGGGCGCGAAGAACGGCTTCTGCAGGATCCCGGCCGGGAAGCAGATCTCGTTGGTGCCCGGGTTGTAGTAGGCGTTCACGGTCTGCGCGAGCATGAACCACTCGTCGCGGTCGACCGGCGACCCGATCTTGCCGAGCTGCCTGTCGGTCTCGAACGCCGCCGCGGCCGCGACGTTGCCGAGCAGCTCGTCGGGACGGATCGTCAGCGCCGAGTAGTCGCGGAACTTCTCCGGGTAGCCGATCTTGGGCCGGAACGTGTCGAGCTTCTCGTAGGCGCGGGCCTTGGTCTCCTCTGTCATCCAGTCCAGCCGGCCGATGGACTCGCGGTAGGCCGCGAGGAGGTTCGAGACCAGCGCGTCCATCTGCTCCTTGGAGGACGGCGGGAAGTGGCGTGCGACGTACTCCTTGCCGACGGCCTCACCGATCGCGCCCTCGACCAGACTGACCCCGCGCTTCCAGCGGGCCCGGAGCTCCGGCGTGCCGTTCAGGGTGCGGCCGTAGAAGTCGAAGTTGGCCTCGACGAAGTCGTCGGTGAGGTACGGCGCGGAGGAGCGCAGCACCCGGGTGAGCAGCCAGGTCCGCCAGTCCTCGATCGGGACGTCGCCGATCACGGTCGAGAGGTGCTCGAAGTACGACGGCTGCCGCACGCAGATCTCGGCGAGCAGCTCGTCGGCCTCGTGCGCGGAGGCGCTGAGGTTGGTGACGTAGACGTCCCAGTCGAAGGCGGGGCAGAGCTCGCGGAGCTCGGCGACGGTCTTGAGGTTGTAGGTCTTCTGGACGTCGCGGGTGTCGGCGCGCTCCCAGTGGCCACCGGCCAGCCGGGTGTCGATGTCGAGCACGGTCCGGGCACCGGCCTCCGCGTCGACCTGCCCGTCTCCGACATCGACCAGCCGGAGCACCGTGGTGAGGTAGCCGACGTACGCGTCGCGGATCGGAGCGAACTTCTCGTCGCGGTAGTACGACTCGTCCGGCAGCCCGAGCCCGCCCTGCGCGAGGTGGAACAGGTAGCGGTCGGAGTTGCGGTCGTCGGTGTTGACGTAGGAGCCGAACAGCCCGTGGCCGCCGATCCGCTCGAACTCGCCGAGGAACGCCGCCATGTCGCGCACGTCGCGCAGCGCCGCCACCGCGTCGACCAGCGGCTTGATCGGCCGGGTGCCGAGCCGCGCGACGCGGTCGGTGTCCATGAACGAGGCGAACAGGTCGCCGATCTTCTGCGCGTCTGCGTTCAGGGCAGCTTCCGTGTCGTCGGTGGCCTTCGCCGTCAGGTCCTCGATGATCTTCTGGACCTGCTCCTCGGCCACGTCGGCCAGCTGCACGAACGGCCCCCAGCTCGACCGGTCCGCGGGGATGTCGGTATCGGCCAGCCACCGGCCGTTCACGTGGCCGAACAGGTCGTCCTGCGGCCGGACGTCGGGGTCCATGCCCTCACGGGCGTCGTCCAGAATGCTCACGCGGACGACATTAGTTGGTGACTTGCCGGAACTCCCCTTCGTCCAGCACCGGCACCACGTCGGTGACATCGAGCTCGGCGGCGACGTCGACGTCCTCGCCGAAGCCGGCCTCGGCGAGCTCACGGCCACTCGCGCAGGCCTGGAGCGAGAGTGCCAGCGACGGCTCCACTGCCCGGAACGCGTCGGCGGCCACGCGCGCTTCCGGCGAGTGGTCGGTGTCGCCCGATCCCAGATCGGCGAGAGCCGCGAGGACCGCGCCCGCGCCCCACAGGTCCTCCGCGGCCGGGCGCAGCGAGTCGTCGGGCCAGCGCTCGCCGGCGGCGACGACGGCGACCGTGCCGCCGTGCGCCTGCAGCCAGTGCGCGACTGCACTGCGGTTGCGCAGGCAGGCGCCGACCACGATGCAGCCGCTGTCGGCCAGGCCGAAGGCGATCGACGAGCCGTTCGGGGAGGGCAGCACGATGCGGTCCACGCCGGTCGCACGCGCCATTGCGGCCGGCGAGAGGCTGACCCCTCCGGGGAGCGACCGGGCCTCGAGCCGGCCGACAGCGAGCGTCGCGCTCCGCTCGACGGCGTACGACGCCGCGCGCTCGTCCTTCCATCGATATGGCAGCACCGTCATGCCGCGCTCGACCGCGACGCAGAGGGTCGTCGTGAACGAGAGGACGTCGACCACGACGGCGACGTCCGCACCCTCGGCGATCGCCGCTGCGCCGGTCGGCCCCCAGTCGAACCGGACGGCGCTCGCTGCCTGCCGGTGAGAAATCACAGCCGGACGATATACAGGGGAAACCCCGAGGTCCCAGTATGTGCGACATGGCAACCATCGACGTCGCAGACGGGCCTCGCGACTACGGCAACAAGGTCACGACCGTCGAGCCGGGCGGGGTTGAGTTCATCCCGCTGGAAGAGAGACACGGCTCCCCGGTCCAGCTGCTCTGGACCTGGGCATCCCCGAACCTCGAGTTCGCCACCGTCTTCGTCGGTGCGATCGGCACCCTCTTCTTCGGGCTCAGCTTCTGGCAGGCGGCCTCGGCAATCGTGGTCGGCA
>JAWWPK010000028.1:0-7784 GCA_033854925.1 Nocardioidaceae bacterium
CCGAAGACGGCAAGGCCAAGGCCGACACCACCGGCGTCAAGGCCAAGGACGCCCAGCTCGTCGCCTACCGGACCGGTTTCGTCAAGGGCGACGCCGGCACGTCCGTGCTGGCCTGGGCGGTGAAGGCCCAGAACGAGGCCATCAACGACCAGCTCGTCTTCGACGCGACCACCGGCAAGATCCTCAACCGCTACTCGCTCGCGACCGACGCGCTCAAGCGGAAGCTGATCGAGGCCAGCGGCACGCAGGCGAACCCGGTCTTCACCCAGGTCTGGCAGGAGGGGGACGCCTTCCCTGGCACCCTGAACGAGGACCAGCAGAACCTCGTGACATCGTCCGGTGAGTCGTACTACTTCTTCAAGAACCTCTTCGGCCGGGACTCCTACGACGGCGCCGGCGCCGAGCGCATCACGGTCAACAACGACCCGCGGATCGCCTGCCCCAACGCCAACTGGAACGGCTCGACCACCAACTACTGCAACGGCGTCACGGCCGACGACGTCGTGGCGCACGAGTGGGGCCACGCCTACACCCAGTTCACCGACGGCCTGATCTACCAGTACCAGTCCGGTGCGCTCAACGAGTCCTACTCCGACGTCTGGGGCGAGACCCTCGACCTCATCAACGGCCGCGAGGACGAGGGCGAGGGCGACCTCACCGCCAAGCGTCCCGACAACGAGTGCGACCCGACCGCCTCGCCGAAGCTGCAGATGAGCATCACCGCGCCGGCGAACGTCGCGGGCCCCTGCAACTCGGCCGTCGCGACCGGGTTCAGCCAGCCGTTCACGACCACGCCGGTCAACCAGACCGTCGTCGTCGCTGTCGACCCGGCCGACGCGGCCGGTCCGAGCACGACCGACGGCTGCACGGCGTTCACCAACGCCGCCGCCGTGGCGGCCAAGTGGGCGTTCGTCGACCGCGGCACCTGTGCGTTCCAGGTCAAGGTCAACAACGCCGTGGCCGCGGGCGCCGCGGGCATCGTCATCGGCAACAACACCATCGGCGTGCCGCCGAACGTCGGCGGCACGGCACCGGCCGGCTTCTACGGCGTCGCGGTCACCCAGGCCGACGGCACCCGGTTCAAGACTGCCGGGACCGCCCAGGTCACGGTGCAGGCCGAGGACATCTCGACCCGGACCCCGTCCAACCGCTGGTTGATCGGTGAGAAGGCCTCGGCCTTCGGTGGTGCGATCCGCGACATGTGGACCCCCACCTGCTACGGCAACCCCGGCAAGGTGACGGACGCGGAGTACAACTGCGACCTGAACCTCACCGACCACGGTGGTGTCCACGGCAACTCGGGCGTCCCCAACCACGCCTACGCGCTGGCGGTCGACGGTGGCTCCTACAACGGTCAGACCATCACCGGGCTCGGCATGGACAAGGCCGCCAACATCTGGTGGAAGGCGCAGACGTCGTTCCTGACGCCGTCGTCGAACTTCACCGACATGGCGGACGCGCTGGACGCCTCCTGCGCGGCCCTGACCGGCGTGACCACGCTGAAGTCGCTCACCTCGACGACCACCAAGGAGACCGACACCTCGCCCAACGCGGCACCGATCACCGCTGGCGACTGCACCCAGCTCGACAAGGTGATCACTGCGGTGCAGCTGCGCACGCCCGTCACCCAGTGTGGGTTCAAGCCGCTCCTCGCCAAGAACACCCCCTCGCTGTGCGGTCCCGGGTACACCACCGAGACGGTCTACAAGGAGGACTTCGAGGACGGCCTGGCCGGCTGGACGGCATCGGAGGAGCTCGCCGACGTCCAGGGTCCCCCGGCCGGGCACGGTGCCCCCTGGGTGGCCACGACAGGTGCCCCGGGCAACCACCCGGGTGGGGTCGCCTACGGCCCGGCTCCCGACGAGGGCCAGTGCGACGGGTCGGCGGACGACTTCTCCAGCCGTGACTCCATCGCGGGTCCGACGATCGAGGTCCCGACCGGCAACCTGCGGAACCTGCGCCTCTCCTTCGACCACTACGTGGCGACCGAGGGGACCGTGGACGGCGGAAACGTCAAGATGAGCATCAACGGCGGGGCGTACACCCTGGTCCCGACCGCGGCGTACGTCTTCAACAAGCCCAACGCCAAGCTCCTCACCCTCGCCCAGGGCAACACCAACCCGATGCAGAACCAGGACGCGTTCACCGGCACCGACGGTGGCGAGGCCAGGGGTTCGTGGGGCACCTCGCAGGTCGACCTGACGGCGGCGGGCGTGCACCCGGGCGACACGGTCGCGTTCCGGCTGGACGTCGGCCGCGACGGCTGTGGCGGCGTCGACGGCTGGTACGTCGACAACGTCGTGCTCACGGTGTGCAAGGCGGCCTCGACCATCACGGCCACCCACACCCCGGAGCCGGTCGTCCAGGGCAGCACCTCGCAGGTGAAGGTCTCGGTCCGCCGGGGCCCCAGCACGGTGGGCGCGAACCCGACCGGAACCGTGGTGCTCCGTGACCCGAGCAACGCCAACGTGGGAGAGCAGACGCTCAACACCGACGGCGACGCGACGTTCACGCTGCCGGGCACGCTGCCGGTCGGCACGCACACCTACAAGGCCGACTACAAGGGCGACGGCAACTTCGCCCCGGTCTCGACCAACGTCACGGTGACGGTGACCGCGAAGCAGGTGTCGTCGTCCACGACGACGGCGTCTGCTCCGAAGAAGGTCAAGACGAAGGCGCCGTTCGACGTCGACGTCACCGTGGCGTCGGCAGGCGGCACCCCGTCCGGCACGGTGCAGGTCTACGACGGCTCCAAGCTGATCGGGACCGGCACGCTGGCCGACGGCAAGGTCACCATCACCATCACCAAGGGCTTGAAGAAGAAGGGTGCACACACCCTGACGGTCAAGTACCTCGGCTCGGCCACGACCGCGGCGAGCCAGACCACGGTCACGGTGAAGGTCAAGAAGAAGCACTGAGCTTCTGACTCAGTGAGCTGAGCGACCGGCCCCGTCCTCCTCGGAGGGCGGGGCCGGTGGTCTTCTGGTCGTGGCGGGGGCGAACTACTGTGGGCAGGGTCCACCCTCGGAGGAGTCGTCGTGTCCGTCCGCCTTCGCGTGACCCTGGCTGTCGCTCTGGTGCTGACCGCCGGACTGGCGACGCCCTCGCTCGCGCCGGCAGCCGCAGCCCGCTATCGGGTGTCGATCAGCATCCAGCCCAGCACGGAGCTCGCCGCCCGGCCGGTCACCGTGACGGGCAGGGTGACTCCACGGGCACCGGGGCAGGCGGTGAAGCTGCAGGTGTCGACGGACACGGGGTGGCACACGGTGGCGGTGGCAACGCTCGGGGCCCGCTCTCGCTATATGACGACGTACACGCCTCCCGGGATCGGGACCTACCAGCTTCGGATGCGCAAGCCCGCCGACCAGGGACACCGCCGAGGCAGCAGCCCACCGGCGACCCTCACGGTGACCCCGTCGTTGCCACCTTCTTGACTTTTACCTGAACGGGTTCCGGCCTTTCACCCGGCAGGGTCTTCCCAGAGGTGCGTCCCGGACGTACGGTCCGGTTGTCGGCAGCACAGGCGGCCGAACCCGTCTCGAGGGAGCACCAGTGAGCAAGAAGTCCCGGATCCTCGTCAGTCTCCTCGCCGTTTCCGCCCTCGTCGCCGCGGTGGTCGGCTTCGCCCTCTCCGGCGGAGGAGGCGGGTCGAGCAAGAACCGCGAGCCCGAGGCCCGGGGCGCGGGTCATGAGATGCGCGATGCGCTGGAGAAGCGCCCGGGGCTGAACAAGCAGCGGATGATGCCGCTGGCCTTCATCTCGGAGAAGGGCGCCCAGCAGGAGGGCGACCCCGAGGCGACCGGTGAGATCCAGAACGGGCCCAACCAGGAGTCCTACGACCAGCGGGCCTACCCGCACGAGGTCGTCGACCCTGCGCAGCAGCGGACGTCGGCCCGGGCGGCCGCCCGGGCGGCGCAACGGGCCACGACGGCCGAGGGTCGCACGGTCCTGGGCCGCGCACTCAAGACCTCAAATGCAGCAGGCGGCAGCGCGCAAGCCGACGTCGCGGCGCCCGGTAGCTGGGAGCCCGTCGGGCCCAGCTCCGGCCTCGTCGTCCCCCAGGCGACCTACACGGGTGAGCCGGCTCACGTGTCCGGCCGCACCACAGCTCTGGCCACTCCCACTGGCACCTGCACCGTCGTCTCGTGCACGCTCTACGCCGGCACGGCGGGCGGTGGTCTGTGGAAGACCACCAACGCGCTGGCCCCCACGCCCACGTGGACCTCGATCGGCGGGAACCTGCCGTCCAACGCGATCGGCTCCGTCACGATCGGCCCCGACAACAGCACCCTCTGGGTCGGCACCGGCGAGCCCAACGGCTCCTCGGACTCCGAGGCCGGACTCGGCCTGTTCAAGTCGACCGACGGCGGCACGACGTTCACCAAGGTGACCACGACCGTGGCCTCGGCCGACTTCACCCTCAACCGCTCGGTCGGCGCGGTCGCGATCGACCCCAACGACGCCCAGCACATCCTCGTCGGTACGGCGGTCGCACGGCACGGCTCGTCGTCGGTCAACGGCGGACGCTTCACCCCGCCGAACGCGCCGCCGGTCGGGCTCTACGAGACGACCAACGGTGGCGCCACCTGGATCCTCGCGGCGAGCGAGACCTCTGACGTGGTGGACCCGACCTCACCGAACGGCGCTGACTTCTTCCGCGGCGGGATCTCCAAGATCCTGTTCGACCCGACCCACGCCGGCGTCGCGTACGCGTCGATGTTCGACTACGGCCTCTACCGCGCCACCTCGGCGGGCGGAGCCTGGACACGTATCTACTCGATCAACAACCCCGGGGCCGCGCCGACCAGCTCGACGAACCGGGTCGAGTTCGCGACCGCCTCGCTCCCGGGCGGGGCCACCCGGATCTATCTCGGTGACGCGACGAAGTTCACCGACACGGTCTCGGGTCTGCTGCGGACCGATGACGCGACCGCCGCGGTCCCGGCGTTCACGCTCCTGTCCAGCCCTACCAAGGGCACTCCCGGCTACGGGTCCTACAACTTCTGTCACGGGCAGTGCTCCTACGACATGGTGGTCGCCAGCCCGCCCGGTCTCCCCGACGAGGTGTTCCTGTCCGGCTCCATGAACTACAACGAGCTGATCGCCTTCGGCCAGCCGGGCGCCGGGCGTTCCAACGGGCGCGCAGTGGTGCGGTCCCAGGATGCCGGGGTCTCGTTCACCGACATGACCCAGGACGTGAACGACAACGGCCTGCACCCCGACCACCACGCACTGGTCTTCGTCAACACCGGAGGCGACGAGACCTTCTTCTCGGCCTCCGACGGCGGAGTCGTCCGGCAGAGCGGCCCCTACGTCAACCAGTCCGCGGACTGCGCCACCCGTGGTCTGACGGGTGTCGATCTGACCGACTGCCTGCAGTTCCTCGCGAAGATCCCGACCAGCAACGACGACAGAACCAACCTTGGCCTGCAGACCCTGCAGTTCCAGTCCGTGAGTGTCGGCGGCAACGGCGTCGTGCAGGGCGGCACCCAGGACAACGGCACCTGGGAGAGCGACCAGAGCGGTTTCGCCGAGACCGTCGGCGGTGACGGCGGCCAGTCCACCTTCGACTCGAGCAACCCGGCGATCCGCATGCACTCCTACTTCAACCCCCAGCACGACGTGAGCTTCGACAGCGGCTCGCCGACCAGCTGGGACTGGATCGGCGACCCGTTCAACGAGGCGTCGTCGTTCTACGTGCCGCTCACCGCCGACCCGGTCACCTCCGGCACGGTCTTCGACGGCCTCCGGCACGTCTGGCGTACGAAGGACAACGGAGGAGCCCAGGACTACCTGGACCTGCACTGCAACGAGTTCACCGGCGACTTCACCGCGACCTGCGGTGACTGGGTCAAGCTCGGCGGCGCAGCAGGTGACCTGTCGGGAGGCAACTCCGGCAACTACGTCGTGGCCGTCGAGCGGGCACCCAGCGACGCCACGACCCTGTGGGCAGGCACCCGTCTGGGCCGCATCTACGTGTCGAGCAACGCCAACGCCGCGGCAGCGGCGGTGACCTACACGCGGATCGACCTGGGGGCCAGTCTCCCGCAGCGGTTCCCCTCGGGTATCGCCATCGATCCGACCAACCCCAACCACGCGTTCGTCTCCTACTCCGGCTACTCGGCGTATGCACCGGGTGGACACGTGTACGACGTGACCTACAACCCCGGCTCGGGGACGGCCACGGCCACCGACCTGAGCGCCGACCTGGGCGACCAGCCGATCACCGACATCACCTACCTGCCCGCGACGCACGTGCTGTTCGCCTCGACGGACTACGGCGTGGTGACCAGGTCGACGACGGGTGGCGGCTGGGTCGGAACGCCGGGGCTGCCGACGGTCGCGGTCTACGGGCTCACCTATGACAGCGCCCACAACGCCCTGTACGCGGCCACCCACGGTCGCTCGGTCTGGAAGACGACGCCGGCATCGCCGGCCGGCAAGGTGGCTTCCACCACCACGGCCACGGCCCCCAAGAAGGTCAAGGCCAAGAAGAAGTTCAATGTCGCGGTCACCGTCGCGGCGACGGGCACGGTTCCGACCGGCACCGTGCAGGTCTACGACGGCACCAAGCTGATCGGGACCGGCACCTTGGCCAACGGCAAGGTCACCATCACCATCACCAAGGGGCTGAGGAAGAAGGGGAAGCACACCCTGACCGTCAAGTACCTCGGCTCGGACACGGTCCTGGCCAGCCAGACCACGGTCACGGTGAAGGTCAAAAGGAAGCACCACCACCATCACCATCACCACTGACCCGCTGACCCGCTGAGCTGAGCGCCCGGCCCCGTCCCCCTCGGCGGGGCCGGTCGCTTTTCGGTTTGTCGCAGGTTTACCCGGGCACCCGGGGAAACCGACAGGTGGCGAGCTGGGACTAGAGCAGGCCGGAGGCCTCGAGGCCGACCCGGAGGGCGGCGACCTCGTCGTCGTCGAGGGGCACCAGTGGCCCGCGGACGTTGCGGTTGTCGAGTACGCCGAGCAGCTGGAGGCCGGCCTTGGCGGTGGTGGCGCCGTAGTTGGCGGCCCCCATCACCGCGTCGATCGCGGGCAGCAGCCGGGTGAAGATCTCCAGGGCCTTGGCATGGTCGCCGGCGTCGAACGCCTCGAGCATCGCGCGCGTCTCGTTGCCGGCGACGTGACCGACGACCGACACGAACCCGACCGCGCCGTGCGCCAGCCAGCCGAGGTTGCTGGCGTCGTCACCGGAGTAGACGGCGTACCCGAGCTCGCGGAGCTTCACCCCGCGCACGAAGTCGTTGACGGCGTCCTTGACCGCGACGACGGTCTCGATCTCCTTGGCGGCGGCGTAGGTCTCGAGCGAGATCGTGGTGCCGGTGCGGCTGGGGACGTCGTAGAGCATCACCGGGACGCTGGTCGCCTCGGCGACGGTCCGGAAGTGGTGGAGTACGCCGGCCTGGCCGGGCTTGTTGTAGTACGGCGTGACGAGCAACAGCCCGTCGGCGCCGATCTTCTCTGCCTGCTGGGCCAGCTCGACCGAGTGCGCCGTCGAGTTGGTGCCGACCCCCGCGACCACCGTGGCCCGGTCGCCCACGGCGTCCTTGACCGCGGCCAGGATCTCGCCGTCCTCGGCGACCGTGGTGGTGGGCGACTCCCCCGTCGTACCGGACACCACGACGCCGTCGTGCCCGTGCTCGACCAGATGGGTCGCGATGCGCGCGGTGCCCTCGAGGTCGACCGAGCCGTCATCCTTGAACGCGGTCGCCATCGCGGTCAGCACGCGGCCGAAGGGCGCAGCAGTCATGCAGTCAGGGTATCCGCCCCAT
>JAWWPK010000029.1:0-12755 GCA_033854925.1 Nocardioidaceae bacterium
AGCCGGTGCCCGGAGATCCCGGCTCACGGCAGGTAGTACGTCGCGTTCGGCAGCTTGTAGACGTGGTTGGCGTGCTCTCCGATCAGGTCGGAGTACTGGTCGCCGAAGTTGCCCACGACGTCGAAGCCAAGGTCCTCGATGTGGGCCCGGGTGCCCGACTTGTACTCGATGGTCGAGCACGCGTTGTCGGATCCGCAGTCGACCCACGGCTGGGTCGGGATCGAGGCGTTGCTGTTCGAGACCGTGACCGTGCCCTTGGTGAAGTAGTGCGCAGCCGTGAACAGCGGCTTGCTGGCGGCGTCGACGTACCCCTTCTCAGTGAGGTTCGCGATGGTGTCGGCCTGCTGGCTGGTGCCCCGGCCGGTGAGGCCGAACACCGTGCAGCCGGCGGCGGCGGCGGCCTTGACCACCCCGATCATCCCCGGAACGGCGGGGAAGAGGTGGCCGGAGACCCACGTGGCCTGGGTGGCGGGGTTGAAGACGAACTTCATCACCCCGTCCTCCAGGTCGTAGGTCCACAGCGTCGTGTCGTCGGCGTCGAAGACCACGGCCGGCTGGTCCGGCAGCGTGATCGCGGCGAGCGCGGCCTTGTCCTTCTTGAGCGCCTTCTTCGCCTTGTCGAGCTTCTTGTGAGCGCGCTTGCGGGCGCCCGGGGTCTTGGCCTTCTTGACCGCCTTCTTCGCCTTCTTGACGGCCTTGGCGTCCTTGGCGACCTTCGCCTGGGCGGCGGTCTGCTTCGCCAGTGCGGCGTTGTACGCCGTGGCCTGAGTCGTGCAGTTGCTGGTCACCTGCGGCGTCCAGGTCGACTCCAGCGAGGTGAGCTGGCTGATGTACGGCGACGAGACCTTGTTGGCGGTCCCGGTCGAGTCCGCGCCGTAGTAGCCGCGGATCATCTTCCGCAGCGGGTCCACGTTGGGGATGTCGTCGCCGCTGGCCACCGAGTAGCCACTGGACCCGTCCGGCTGCATGACGTAGGACGTCGGCGGGACCATGGCGGCGTCGCTGGTCGGCGCGGCCGCCAGGTCGGGCGAGGCGAGGAAGTACGTCGGGTTGGGGATCTTGGTCCAGTCGTCGGAGTTACCGCCCTGGAGGTCGCTCCACTGGTCGCCGGTGTTCATCATGAGGTTGACGCCGTCGGCGGTCTCGATGTGATTGCGGGTCAGCGCCTTGTACTCGACCGTCGAGCAGACCGTCGGGTCCCCGCCGGCGCTGCAGTCGACCCACGGCTGACTGGGGATCGTCGCCGGGTTGCCGGCCGTCACCGGGCCCTTGGTGTACATGGTGGCGTTGGTGAACAGCGGCGTACCGCCGGGCAGCCCGTTGGCCGTGAAGCCCCTGTCGTTCAGGTTCCCGATCGTGTCGTTCTCCTGGGACGCCGGCCGCCCGGTGATGCCGTAGAGCGTGTAGCCGCGGGTCTTGAGCTCCCGGAGCAGCTCAGGCATCCCGGGGACCGCCACGAACAGGTGCCCGGTGACCCAGGTGCCGTTCAGGACGGGGTCGAAGTTGAAGTTCGTGGCGTTGTCCTCGAAGTCGTAGTTCCAGAGGAGGGTGTCGTCGACATCGAAGACGAGCGCCGAGTTGAGCGGAGCGGTGGCCGGCAGCGAGGAGAGGATCTGGTTCTCGATCGAGTGCAGCTGGTTGATGTAGCGCGAGCTGGTCTTGCTCGCGATCCCGCCGGAGGCGTTGTAGTAGGCGCGGATGGTCGACTTCACCGAGTCGATGTTCGGGATGGCCTCGCCGTCGGTCGGGGCGGCGACGGTCCCGTCGGCCGGGTTCACCACCATGGTGAACGACGTCCTCGGCGCGAGCGGGTTGTCCGCCCACGCGGTCCCGGTCGAGGCCACGAGACCGACCGAGAGGGTGAGTGCGGATACACCGGCGATGGTGCGGAGGAATGGTGCGGAGCTCATCGGCGCCTCTTCCGAGCATGACGAGAAGGAGTGGACGGATCGGAGTATCTGAACCCTTTCGCCGCACAGAATCAAGGGTTGCCGCGCCGCGGGTCTGCGTCGACCTGCGCCGAGGGACCGGACGCGGCGCCAGGGCGTGCAGGTGGAGGACAGGAAACTCGGAGGACCATCACGTGAGCAGCAGTCGTCGGTGGACGTCCTGGCTCCCCGGGTAGGAGTCGAACCTACGTCGCTAGTCCTGATTCAAAGTCAGGCGGGCCCTACCGGCAGACCAACCGGGGATAGGTGCCCAAGCGTAGAGCCCCGCGAGGCCACCGCGGACTGCGCGCGACCGGGCCACCGCGGATCGAGCCTGTCGAGATCACCCCAGCCCCGCGGGCCCGCCGGGCCACCGCTGATCGAGCCTGTCGAGATCACCCCAGCCCCGCGGCCCGACCGGGCCACCGCTGATCGAGCCTGTCGAGATCACCCCCAGCCCCGCGCACCCGACCGGGCCACCCGGCGGAGGTCTCGACAGGCTCGACCAGCGGCGGCCGAGTCCCAGCCCACGCTGCGGAGGTCTCGACAGGCTCGACCAGCGGCGGCCCGGTCCCAGCCCACCCGGCGGAGGTCTCGACAAGCTCGACAAGCTCGACCAGCGGTGGGCCAGACGGTGCCTAGGCCAGCAGCCAGGAGACCTCGACCCAGACCTGGGCGGGGTCGGGGTCGTGGGGGCCGTAGACCTCCCAGCGGGTGCGGGTCAGCTCATGGCCCTGGGCGGCACACCAGGTGTGGATGGCGTCGTGCGTGGCGCCGAGGTCGGCGTACGAGCCGCGGTGGGTGGCGGTGGCGAGGCGGCCCGCGGGCAAGGACGAGACCTGCACCCGGCCGGTGAGCGGGACGGCGTCCGAGCAGAGCACACCGACCTCGACGGTCGGCTGGTCGTCGAGGTAGAGCATCAGGTTGGGGCAGCCGCTGGTGACGCCGGCTGCCCGCAGGCAGTCCCAGACCTCCTGCGAGAGCGCTGGCCAGACCGATGAGAACTCCGACCAGCTCGTGGTCGCCGGCACGACGAGGGTCGGCCGCGGCGGCGCCTCGGCCAGCCGCACCTGGGGGTCCACGTGGCTAGTGTCGCCCACGTGGACCTGCCCGTGATGCCACCCGTCCAGCCGATGCTCGCGAAGTCGGTGAAGGGCATCCCCGACCCGGCCAAGTTCCACGGGCTGATCTTCGAGCCCAAGTGGGACGGGTTCCGCTGCATCGTCTTCCGCGACGGCGACGAGGTGGAGCTGACCAGCCGCAACACCAAGCCGCTGACGCGCTACTTCCCGGAGCTGGTCGAGGCCATCAAGCGACAGCTGCCGGAGCGGATCGTCCTGGACGGCGAGCTGTTCGTGGCGATCGGCGACCGGTTGGAGTTCGAGGTGCTCCAGGAGCGGATCCACCCCGCCAAGAGCCGCGTGGACATGCTCGCCGAGAAGACGCCGGCCGGCTTCGTCGCCTTCGACCTGCTGGCCCTGGGCGACGAGTCGTACGCCGACCGACCGCTGCGCGAGCGGCGTGCCGCCATGGAGCAGGCTCTGGGCGGGCTCGGCACCGAGGGACCGTGCTACCTGACCCGGACCACCGAGGACCCGAAGGAGGCGGAGCGCTGGTTCGACCAGTTCGAGGGCGCCGGGCTCGACGGCGTGGTCGCCAAGCCGCTCGACGCGGCGTACACCCAGAACGGCCGCACCATGTTCAAGATCAAGCACGCGCGCACCGCCGACGTGGTGGTCGCCGGCTACCGCGAGCACAAGCAGTCCACGCCGGAGCGGCCGCTGCTCGGCAGCCTGCTGCTCGGGCTCTACGACGACACCGACGACGGACCGAGGCTCCAGCACGTCGGCGTCAGCGCCAGCTTCACCGAGGCGCGGCGGGCGGAGCTCATCGAGGAGCTGCAACCCCTGGTCTGCCCGATCGAGGAGCACCCGTGGGGACACTGGCAGGAGTTCCTGACCGCCAACCCCGACCGGGTGCCCGGCACCCAGAGCCGCTGGAGCCAGGGCAAGGACCTCTCGTTCACGCCGCTGCGGCCCGAGCGGGTGATCGAGGTCGGCTACGAGCACATGGAGGGGCGGCGGTTCCGGCACACCGCGCACTTCAAGCGGTGGCGGCCCGACCGCGACCCCGAGTCGTGCGGCTATGAACAGCTCGAGGAGATCGCCTCCTACGACCTCGGTGAGGTGCTGAGCGGCGGGCACTAGGCTCACAGCGTGGCCGAGAACTCTCCCGAGAAGCCCGCTGACTACGACGTCGTCCTGCTCGTCGAGCAGGCGCTGACCGACGCCGACGCGCGGCAGGTCCGCTCGCTGCACGAAGGGCTGGACGAACCGGTCACCTACCACGTGCTGCTCCCGGTCGACGACGCCGCCGCGCAGATCGAGGCCGCCATGGGCAGCGTCGCCGGACACGACCTGGTGCCCGGCCCCTCGCTCGGGGTCCCACCGCCGAACCTGGCCGCGATCGCCAAGGAGACCAAGGAGCAGGCCAACGCCGACCTCGCGTCGACGCTCGCCGCCCTCAAGGCCGCCGGCGCCAGCGCCACCGGCCAGATCGTCTCCGCCCACCCGATCGAGGCCCTGGCCGCCAAGGTCGCCGAGGTCGACGGCCGCGAGGCGATCATCCTGACCCGGGCACACGTGGTGGCCGAGTTCTTCCACCTCGACTGGAGCTCGCAGGCGCGTCGCAAGATCGGCGTCCCGGTGCTGCACCTGCTCGAGCACGAGAACTTCGACGAGCAGGCCGGCGGCGGCGAGGGCGCCTCGCTGATCTGATGAAGCTGTTGGGACGTCGCGACGGCGCCGCGGTCACAGCGACGTACGCCGCGGTGCTGGACGGCGTCCACCTCTGGCTGGACGTCGACGGGCCGGTCGCGGTGCGCGAGGCCGACGCCAAGGCCGTGACCGAGCTCGGTGACCACCCCTACGACCTGGGCGGCCTCACCGGGTCGGCGTACGACGTCCTGGTGGGCAAGCACCCGGTCTCGCTGGCGGCGCCGCCCGAGCAGCCGCTGACGAAGACGCCGCTGGCGCCGGACGGCACCACCCAGTGGGAGGTGGTCCGGCTCGACGACGGCCGACTGCAGCTCGCCCGTCGTAGCGTCCCGCCGACCGCCGAGCTCGACGCGGTAGATGTCCTCGGCGACCGGGTGCACCTGCGGATCCGGCCGCCCGGCGAGGTCGAGCCTGGCTTCCACCTGCTGCTGCTCGACACCGACGACCAGGTGCTCGCCTCGCTGCCGGCCACCGCCCACGAGGGGCTGGTGGAGACGCTGATCGCGGTCGACGACCTCCCGGCCGGCTACTTCGGCGTGCTCCGGCTCGCGGTGGGCACGGACTCGGCGTGGGTCCGGGTCCGGCGCCACTCCAACGACCTGGCCGACCCCAACCACGCCGTACTCCTGCCTGAGCTGTACGCCGAGCTGGCCCCCGACCAGGCGCGGGCCCGGCTGCGCTGGAACCCGGACGGCCTGCTCGCGCTGCGCTCGATCGACCCGGACGAACAGCTGTGAAGGTCACCTTCTTGACCCAGTCGGCGCACAAGCTCGGCGGCACCGAGCGCTCGGCGATCACCCAGGCGAACGCGCTGGCCGCCGCCGGCCACGACGTCCGCATCCTCAGCGTGGTCAAGGCCGCCGCGGAGCCGGCCTTCGCGATCGACGCCCGGGTGGCGGTCGACCACCTCGTCGACCTCACTGATGTCCACGACCGGCCCAGCGACGAGGCGCTGCACGCCCGGCCCTCCGTGCTGGTGCCGGAGCGGTGGGACAAGCAGTTCTCCGCGCTGACCGACGTCGGGCTCGAGCAGGGGCTGCGCGACCTGACGACCGACGTGCTGGTGACGGTGACGCCGGCACTCCTGGCCTGCGCCGTGCAGCTCGCACCCGACCCGGTGGTCGTCGTCCACCAGGAGCACCGGTCGTCCTCGCAGCGGACCTCAGGGATGGAGCCGCTGCTGGTCAACGCACCGCGTGCGGACGTGGTGGCGCTCCTGACGCCGAGCATCGCCGACTGGCTGCGCGGGCAGCTCGGCCGGGTCGCGCCCGAGATCGTCGTGATGCCGAACCCGTTGCCGCAGGGGTTCGCGCCCCGCTCCCTGCTCGACTCGCGCACGATCGTGGCGGCCGGGCGGCTGGTGATGGAGAAGCAGTACACGAAGCTGGTGGAGGCCTTCGCCGACGTCGCCGACCAGCTGCCGGGCTGGCGGCTGCGGATCCTGGGCCAGGGTCACCAGCGGCCGCACCTGGTCCGAGAGACCCGCAAGCGCGGTCTCTGGGACCGGGTCGAGCTCCCCGGCAACACGACCGACATGCCCAGCGAGTGGGCCCGGGCGAGCATCTGCGCGCTCACCTCACGGGCCGAGGGCTTCCCGCTCGGGCTGCAGGAGGCGATGGCGGCCGGCGTCCCGTGCGCGACCTTCGACTGCGCCTCCGGTCCGCGGGAGATCGTCCGGCACGAGGTGAACGGGCTGCTCGTCGCACCCGAGTCGGTCGCCGGGATGTCCGCGGCGCTGCTCCGGCTCGGCACCGACGACGACCTGCGCCACCGGCTGGGGGCCGGAGCCCTGGAGTCGGCGGCCGCGTGGGACGCCGACAAGCTCGCCGGCGAGTGGGTGGCGATCTTCGAGGCCGCGATCGCGCGCCGGGCCGGCCGGCCGCGGTACGCCGCCCTCTCGACGACGCCCCGGCCGGACCCACCCGTGACGCCGACCTACGACGCGGCCGGCGTCACGCCCGCAGCCGCCCGGCACGCCGCGCTCACGCTGGCGGTCGCGGCCGCCAGGGCGTCGGGCAACGAGTGGCTCGTCGTGCCGCCGCACGAGACCCGGACGCCGGTCGTGGTGCTGCCCATGGCGGCCCGGCGCCGGTTCCTCCAGGAGCTCGCGGCGGCCGAGGTGCCGTCGTACCTCTCGCTGCGCGACCCGGCCGCGAACGGCTGGCACGAGCGCCGGGCTGCCGTCCCCGTGCTGGCCTCCGACCTGCTCCGCGGGCGCACGTCGGTCGTCGCGATCGAGCCGTGGCCGGCGGATGGAGCCAACGCGTCGGTGCTCGGCCAGGGCTGCACCGTCGAGGTGGAGTTCTGGGAGGAGGGCGTCGACGGGCAGCTCGTGGCTCCGACCCGGAACCGCTACGCGCAGCGGCTCCCTCGAGGTTCAGCGACCGTCACCACCTCGGTCGACGGCGTCACCGTCCCGACCCTGCCCCTGATGGCCGCGCCGACCGTGCACGAGTGCACGTTCCCCGTCGACGTCGTCTACACCTGGGTCGACGGCCGCGACCCGGCGTGGAACCAGGCCCGGCTCGACCGGCTGGCCGGCCTGTCCGGCACGGCCACCACCCGGGAGTCGAGCGGCCAGGCGCGGTTCGTCTCGCGCGACGAGCTGCGCTACTCCTTCCGGAGCATCCACCTCTTCGCACCATGGGTGCGCAAGATCCACTTGGTCACCGCCGGCCAGGTCCCGGAGTGGCTGGACGTCGACCATCCGCAGGTCGCCGTCGTCGACCATGCGGCGATCCTGCCGCCGGATGCGCTACCCACGTTCAACTCGCACGCGATCGAGTCTGCGCTGCATCGGTTGCCAGATCTTGCCGAGCACTTCGTCTACCTCAACGACGACTTCTTCCTCGGCCGGCCGCTCGGGCCGGAGGCGTTCTTCAGCCCGGCCGGGCTGGCCGCGGTGTGGTTCTCCCCCAACACCATCGGCCTCGACGAGACGCCCGACGCCGCGCCGTACCTCAAGGCTGCGTGGAACAACCGCCGGCTGCTTCAGGACGCCTTCGGCGCCGTCGTGACCGACAACCTCGCGCACGCTCCATACCCGCACCGTCGCTCGGTGCTCGAGGAGATCGAACGCCGATTCCCCAGCCAGGTAGCGGCAACCGGCCGCTCGCCGTTCCGCTCCGACACCGACCTGTCCCTGCTCAGCTCGTTCGCGCAGCACTTCGGGCTGCTCACCGGGACGGCGTACGTCGACGAGTCCGAGCGTGCCTACATCAACATCAGCAACAGCGACCTCGAGTGGCAGCTGAAGAAGGCGCTGGAGCGCCGTCAGGACTTCGTCTGCCTGGCCGACCACCACGACCACGCCCTCGACCAGGATCGGCTCGACGCCACCCTCACCGAGTTCATGGCGGCGTACTTCCCTGTGGGCGCTCCGTGGGAACGCCGCAACTGATCTGGACCAGTTGGCAAGCCCTCCGCGCCGGTTTGTTGGTGATCTGTTACCGAACGCTGGAAACCCTGTGGGGTCGGCGTGCCCGGCGCGTGCCGCAGTCGGCCTACCGTTCACATGTCAGGAGCCTTCGGGAGCCTGGTCTGAGTGACTGCTGGTTCGCGCAACTCTGGGGGGAGCGCGAGTCGACACGATCTCTGGAAGAAAGGACCTCCACGGGGCGGTGTCGGGGGACATCGCCCAGCGGGGCTCGTCGGGGGACGAGCCATCTGGTTCCTTCGCAAAGGGTTCCCGTCCAGGTGCTCGTGGGGATGCGCCGGGCGGGCCCTTTCGCATTTCGGCGAGCCTCGCTCAGGACGGCCCGATCCAGCTGCCGTCGGCGTCCCAGTGCTCTTCCACCTTCTTGCTGGGCTGCACCCGCGGCGGCTCGCCGGGCATCTTCGGGTAGTCCGGCGGGAACGGCATCTCGCCGCCCGGCAGCTCGTCGTAGAGCGCGAGCAGTGGCTCGATCGAGTACTCCGTGTCGTCGATGGTCGCCCACGCGTCGCCAGAACCTGCCAGCCGCTCGGGCACGGTGAAGAGGTTGAACTCACGGGGGTCGGTGACGTCGGCCAGCTCCTCCCACGTCAGCGGCGTGGAGACGGGCGCGCCGGGGATCGGCCGGAGGGAGTACGCCGAGGCCATCGTGCGGTCGCGGCAGTTCTGGTTGAAGTCGATGAAGATCCGCTCCCCGCGCTCCTCCTTCCACCAGTTCATCGTGACGCCCGGGTCGCGCCGGGCCAGCTCGCGCCCGAAGCCGATCGCCGCGTGCCGGACGTCGACGAACTCCCAGCGCGGCTCGATCCGCACGAAGATGTGGATGCCCCTGTTGCCGGACGTCTTCGGGTAGCCGCGCAGCCCGAGCTCGTCGAGGAGCTCTCGCGCCACGCCGGCGACCCGCACGGCGTCGGTGAAGGTCGTTCCCGGCTGCGGGTCGAGGTCGAGGCGCAGCTCGTCGGGACGGTCCACGTCGCTGCGCCGGACCGGCCAGGGGTGGAAGGTCAGCGTCCCCATGTGCGCACACCACACCGGCACCGCGATCTCGGTCGGGCAGATCTCCTCGGCGGTCCGTCCGGACGGGAAGGTGATCTCGACGGCCTCGAGGTAGTCGGGCGCGCCCTTGGGCACCCGCTTCTGGTAGAACGCGTCGGCGTCGCGGTCCATCCGCGAGGTCGCCAGCTTCATGCCGGGCCGGACGCCCGAGGTCCAGCGCTCGAGCGCGGTCGGCCGCTCCCGCAAGGCCCGCATCAGGCCGTCCTCGACCGAGGCGAAGTACTCGGCCACCATCAGCTTGGTCACCTCGGCCGTGGTGTCGGTGGCCTCGTAGATCACCCGGTCCGGGCTCGACACCCGGACCGCGCGGCCGCCCGCGTCGACCTCGACCGCAGCAGCCTTCGGCATCTCAGCCCCGCTTCCGCGCGAAGAACGACGCGCACGGGGTCCAGAGGTAGACCTGCGAGCTCACCCGGCTGATGTCGTCGAGCACCGGCACCGGGCCGACGTCGCCGTACGGCAACCCGGGCAATGACGTCACCCATTGGTCCTCGAAGAGGGCCACGAGGTTCTCCGGGGCCGGCTCCTGGATCTCGTACTTGTCGATGACCACGATCTCCATGCGCCGACCCTATATAGCCCTACAGGGACCGCACCCGGTTGTTGCGCGCGTTGTGCTCGAGCTCGGCCAGGCCGAGGCCCTCGAGCAGCGGCGGGAGATACATGCCGAACCGACCGCGATAGCCCTTCCGCTGGCCGTACCAGCCACCGACCGGGTTGGTCTCCGCACGACCGAAGGCCTCGACCGTGCCCTCCGGCGCGGCCTTCTGCTCGTCGGCCGCGCCCAGCGGCACCCAGTCGCCCTGCTCCGTGAGCCAGTCCGTCAGGTCGTCGATCGCGCTGAGCAGGTAGGTCAGCTTCGTCGAGCCGACCTGGCACACCAGCAGCGGCGGGTCGGCGGCCTCGTCCTTGAACATCGTGTACGACGAGCTGCCCGGCGCCGTGGTCAGCTGCCAGGGGTCGTCCGCGGTTCCGGTTCCGTCCACGGACCGGACCCTAGTCCCAGCGAGGCGGTTCGCGAGCGGAGCGAGCGCGCCCCGCGATCGGCCTCCGCGTCCACGACGACTGCGAAGCCCGCGAGCGGAGCGAACGTCGTCGTGGACCGGGGGGCGAAGCTCGCGGGGGTATCAGAGCAGCGAGTTGGGCTCGAACCTCGGCTCGTGGTCGAGGTCGTCGCGCGCCGGCCGGACGAACTCGAAGCCGGACGTGGTGACCAGCTCCCATCGCGGGTCCGCTTCCGGCGCACGCCGCAGCTCCTCGGCGCAGGCCACGTGCATCGGCGGGAGGTGGAAGGCGTTGCGGCCGACCTCCTCCGGCGTGCCGAGGAAGGCCACCGGTCGGCCCAGCGACATCGCGCAGCCGCCACAGATCCGCGACAGGGCGCACTGGGTGACCCAGCTCCGATCGTGGACGCGCGCGGCCACCGCCGGCTTCAGGGGCAGGGTCACGACGCCTGCCTCGACCAGCCGCCCGTCTCGGTACGCCGCTGTGGGCGCTCGGCGTCGGTCTTGCGGCCGCGGTCGATCGAGGGCGACGGCGGCTCGGGCTGGTCCGAGGAGCTCATGCCGTTGGGGAGCGAGAGCTTCATGATCGTGCGCAGCGCCTGGCCGTACTGCCGGTGGAGCGGTCCGGTCGTGTAGGGGATGTCGTACTTGTCGCAGAGCGCGCGCACCTTGACCGCGATCTCCGGGTAGCGGTTGCTCGGCAGGTCCGGGAAGAGGTGGTGCTCGATCTGGTAGCCGAGGCTGCCGGACAGGATGTGCAGGAGCCTGCTGCCCTGGAAGTTGGCAGAGCCCAGCATCTGCCGCAGGTACCACTCCGCGCGCGTCTCGTCCTCGAGCTCCTCCTCGGTGAAGTGGAGAGCACCGTCAGGGAAGTGGCCGCAGAAGATGATCATGTAGGACCACACGTTGCGCATGAAGTTGGCCGTGGCGTTGGCCTTGATCGTCGACTTCCACGCCGGTCCGCTCAGGGCGGGGTAGACGACGTAGTCCTTGAGGATCTGGTTGCGGCCCTTCCGCCCGATCTGGCGCAGCTGGCGCTTCATCTCCTTGGGGTCCTTCTTGCCCTTGCGGATCGCCTCGAGGTCGAGGTCGTGCAGGGCCACGCCGTACTGGAAGAAGGTGGCCAGCAGCGCGTTGTAGACCGGCTGCCCGAGGTTGATCGGGTGCCAGCGCTGCTCGGGCGTGACGCGGAGGATGCCGTAGCCGATGTCGTTGTCGTGGCCGAGCACGTTGGTGAACTGGTGGTGCACGTAGTTGTGGCTGTGCTTCCACTGCTCGGCCGGCTGGGCGGTGTCCCACTCCCAGTTGCTGGAGTGGATCTCCGGGTCGTTCATCCAGTCCCACTGGCCGTGCATGACGTTGTGGCCGATCTCCATGTTCTCGAGGATCTTGGCGAGCCCGAGCAGGGTCGCACCTGCCGCGAACGCCGGCTTCTTGCGGCTCGCGAACAACGTCACGCGGCCGGCGAAGGCCAGGCCGCGCTGGATCTTGATCATCCGGTTGATGTACGCCGCGTCGTCGGAGTTGCGGGACTCCTCGATCTCGGCGCGGATGGCGTCGAGCTCGCGGCCGAGCTGTTCGACGTCCTCCTCGCTGAGGTGGGTGTACTCCTTGACGTCCGCGATTGCCATGGCTGCATTCCTTTCGTCACGCTGGTCGAGCCTGTCGAGACCCCCGCAGGGATCGCGCTGTCAGATGTTGAGGGTCACGTCGCCCACGGCGACGCAGATGCAGGTCTGCACCTGCTCGTTGGGCTGGTCGTACTCGTCCCCGCTGCGCAGGTCGCGCATGGTGCCGTCGATCTTGGTGATCGTGCAGGTGTGGCAGATCCCCATCCGGCATCCGTAGGGCATGCCGATGCCGGCTTCCTCTCCCGCCTCGAGCACGGTGGTGGCTCCGTCGACCTCGATGGTCTTGCTGGAGTTCTGGAACGTGATGGTGCCGCCTTCGCCGCCGTCACCGGTCAGGGCGAGGGAGAACCGCTCGATGTGCAGCTGGTCCTCGAGGCCGGCCTTCTCGAAGTGCTCCTCGACGGCGTCGAGCATCGGCGCCGGTCCGCAGGCCCAGGTCTCGCGCTCGCGCCAGTCCGCGCACAGCTCGTCGAGGTGTGAGAGCTCGAGCATCCCGGCGGTGTCGGTGTGCAGCTCATGCAGAGTGAGCGAGTCGTGCCGGTCGGCGAGCTCCTGGAGCTCGTTGCGGAAGATCATCCGCTCGGCCGTCGGTGACGAGTAGTGCATGACGACGTCGGGCATCGTGCCGCGCCGGTCGAGGGTGCGGAGCATCGCCATCACCGGCGTCACGCCGCTGCCGGCCACCAGGAACAGCATCCGCTCCGGCGGCGGGTCCGGGAGCACGAACTCCCCCTTGGGCAGCGCCAGGCGCACGATGGTGCCCGGTTCGAGCCCCTTGACCAGGTGGGCAGAGAGCAGCCCCTCGGGCATGGCGCGCACCGTGATGGTGATCGTTCGCATGCTGCGCCGTGGAGGCGAGCTGACCGAGTAGGACCGCCACTGCCACTTGCCCTCGACCTGCACGCCGATGCCGACGTACTGGCCCG
>JAWWPK010000030.1:0-4239 GCA_033854925.1 Nocardioidaceae bacterium
TGCCGCTCACCTTCCGGGCCTTCGACGCAACGGTGTTGGTCGCGTAGGTCGGCGCGCTCGCGGTCACGGCCACCGAGACCTTCTTGCCTCGGTCACCCTTCTTGAGCTTGTACTTCTTGCCGGTGGCCCCGGGGATGGTCTTGCCGTTGCGCAGCCACTGGTAGGTGACCGTGGCCCCGGGCTGGAGACCCTTCACGACGGCCTTGAGCTTGCGACCCACCTGGGCCTTGCCCTTGGCCTTGACCTTGCCAAGAGCGACCTTCGGGTCGCACGTGTAGACCTGGATGTCGTCCACGTACCAGCCGATGAACCCGATGGTGAAGTCGGTGTTCAGGGTGAACTGCGGCTTGACGGTCTTGCCCGCGAACGAGCTGAGGTCGAGCCGGCTGGCGATGTAGCCGCGGCTGTCCCCGCCGAACGCCTTCTTGCCGTTCGCCGGGTTGGTGGAGCTGAAGATCGGCTGCTCGGGGCCATTGACCCAGGGCAGCGCCTGCGTGGGCACCGCACCGGCGCCCGCGTCCACCTCGACCGTGCCGCCGTCGTACGCGACGCCGCCGTAGTCGTAGTCGAGCACCCGCCAGTGCTGGAAGTGCAGGTACGACGTCCGGCCAGCCGGGAGAGCGATGCCGTTCGTCGCCGTCAGGCTGGTCGAACCCGCCTTCGCCGGGTCCGCGATCGCCCATGAGCCAGGCTTGGACTTCGCGTTGGGTCCCCAACCCTCGACGCCGTCGCGGTTCCAGACCCCATCGGGGCCAGTGGGGTCGACGATGGGCGCACCTGCGGTGAACTTCGAGGCCGGGTCACCGGTCTCGCTGTTGAAGAGGACCCGCGGCACCGCCGTGCCCGGGCAGGTGATCGTGGCATCGGCCGGCTGCGCCGCGTTGATCGGCGTCTGCCGCAGCTCGGTCGCCAGAGTGGCCTGGTGCACCGCCTGGCAGTTTGCGGCAGTCATGACTCCCGCGGACTGCAAGGTCGCACAGGACTGCTCCAGTGCGGCCGCCTCGTCGGCGTAGTCGCTGCCCGAGGACAGCGTCTGGTCCGTGAGCAGCCACAGCTTGGCCGACTTGATGAGGTTGGGGTCAGCGGCGTCGATACCTGTGATCGTCTGGCCGTTGAACGTGCCGCCTTGCGAGATCAGGTAGAACGTCTTGTTGCCGACGCCGGAGTTGCTGTGCACGCCGTCTTCGTCGGGGTAGGGCTGGCCGAAGGTGAACGCGTCCTCGCGGACCCACAGGGGGCTGGAGGTCTTGTCCGCGTTGCCCCAGATCGTGGGGTCGCGCATGTCGCGCAGGCCGCCGTCCTCGAAGCCCGGGACGTCCTCGCCCAGAGCCCACTCGTTTCCGGGCACGCTGTCGGTCGCGTTGACGTGCTGGTGGTCGACGATCTCGCCCATGATGTCGGAGATCGACTCGTTCATCGCGCCTGACTGGCCCCAGTAGATGAGGTTGGACGTGCGCTCTGTGACGCCGTGGGTCATCTCGTGGCCCACCACGTCGTCGGCGCTGGCGAAGCCGTTGCCGTAGTACATCTGCAAGCCGTTCCAGAACGCGTTGCCGTAGTTGGGGCAGGTTCCGGTGAAGCAGAATCGGACCGTCTGGGCCAGCGCCTTGGTGCCGCCGCCGATGTCACGGCCGATGAGGGCGGTGAGGTCGACGCCGATCCCGGCGTAGGTGTTGGAGACCGCCCCGGCGAGGTCGTAGGCCGAATCGACGTCCGCGACGCCGGTCGGTGCCTGACCCTCGACGCGGGCCGGCGGAGTGCTCGTGAGGCAGGGAGCCGGGTCGGCGAGGGCGGGGCTGCGGGGGGTGTCGTTGTCGTTGCACACGATCCGGTTGAGTGCCTCGGAGACCAGGTCGACGTTGAGCAGCACGCTCCCGGTCTGGTCGTCGACCAGCAGCATGCGCCGCTCCTCAGGTCCGCGCCGAAGCTCGTAGCGCCACACCGTGCGGGTGCCGACGCTCGGGGAGAGGTCGACCAGTGACGGGTCCAGGACCCAGCGTCCCTGAGGGGTCACGGTGGGCTGAGCGCCCGAGCCGGCCGACTTGAGGAAGGCGTCGCGAGCGGTGCTGGTCGCGGCCGACTCGGCGACCTTGGCGGCTGGGACCGTGGCCGCGCGCGAGGTCTCGGCCAGGATCGAGGTCATCTCGCGGTTCTCGCCGAGGCTCACCACCAGCTCGCCGCCGAGGACCGGCAGACCGCCGACCTCCTGGCGGTAACGGACTACGTCGCCGACCACGGCCGGCTGGGCGCCGAGGTCGACCAAGGTCGTGCCGGCCCGGGTGGTACCGAACGCCGCGCCGTAGCGGGCGATGGCAGCGTCCGCAGCATCTTTGACGCTCGTCGCGGACGTCACCCCGGGCGCGTCGAGCCTCGTGCCGGCCTTGACGCCGGCGAAGGTGACCTGACCCTTGGAGTCGGTGCGGATGGTGAGTGCGCCGGAAGCGTCACCCTTGAGCTTGGACAGCGCCGCGGACCGGGCGTCAGCGGGGGCCGCGGAGCCCGCTGGGCTCATGGCGGCCAGGGCCCCGGCGGCCAGGGCGGCCGACGCGGCGAGCGCGATCAATGAACGAGCATGACGAGGCAAGGCAGCTCCCGAATGAGACCGACGATGGGAACAGCAACCTAACCCGGGTCTCAATCGATCTGGACCCATCGACAGTGCAACGATCCGATAACACCCCTGGGGGTGAAACGGCCGACGCTGTCAGCCCGCAACGGCCGCCTTCAGCGCCTCGGCGCGGTCGGTCCGCTCCCAGGTGAAGTCCGGCAGCTCGCGGCCGAAGTGGCCGTAGGCGGCGGTCTGGGCGTAGATCGGGCGGAGCAGGTCGAGGTCCTGGATGATCGCCGCCGGGCGGAGGTCGAAGACCTCTAGAACGGCCTTCTGGATCGCCTCGTCGGGGGCGGTCCCGGTGCCGAAGGTCTCGACGAACACGCCCACCGGCTGGGCCTTGCCGATCGCGTAGGCCACCTGGACCTCGCAGCGACGAGCCAGTCCGGCGGCCACGACGTTCTTGGCCACCCAGCGCATGGCGTACGCCGCCGAGCGGTCCACCTTCGACGGGTCCTTGCCGGAGAATGCGCCACCGCCGTGGCGGGCCATGCCGCCGTAGGTGTCGACGATGATCTTGCGTCCGGTCAGGCCGGCGTCGCCCATCGGCCCACCGACCACGAAGCGGCCGGTGGGGTTGACCAGCAGCCGGTAGCCGTCGGAGGGCAGCTCGAAGCTCTCGAGAACCGGGTCGATGACGTGCTTCTTGACGTCGCTCTCGAGGGTGTCGAGCTCGGTCTCCTCGTCGTGCTGCGAGGAGAGCACCACGGTGTCGACGCGCACCGGGCTGTTGTCCGCGTCGTACTCGACGGTGACCTGGGTCTTCCCGTCCGGGCGCAGGTAGGGCAGCGTCCCGTCCTTCCGGACCTCGCTGAGCCGCTCCGCGAGCCGCTGGGCGATCACGATCGGCAACGGCATCAGCACGTCGGTGTCGTCGCAGGCGTAGCCGAACATCAGCCCCTGGTCGCCGGCACCCTGCTTGTCCATCGCGTCCACCGAGCCGGTGCGCGCCTCGTGGCCGCTGTCCACGCCCTGCGCGATGTCGCCGGACTGGCCGCCGATCGCGACCATCACGCCACAGGAGGCTCCGTCGAAGCCCTTCAGCGAGGAGTCGTAGCCGATGTCCAGGATCTTCTGGCGCACGACCTTCTTGACGTCGACGTAGCCGCTGGTGTCGACCTCGCCGGCCACGACCACGAGGCCGGTCGTGAGCAGGGTCTCGACCGCGACCCGGCTGTAGGGGTCCTGGCGCAGCATCTCGTCGAGGACCGAGTCACTGATCTGGTCGGCGATCTTGTCGGGGTGACCCTCGGTCACCGACTCCGAGGTGAACAGACGTCCTGGCACGGCGTTTCTCTCCTGGTTCGTTCATGAAGGCGGCCCCAACCCTAGGAGGTGTCTCGCAGGACGGGATCGCTGTCTCAACGCTCGATTCAGGGCCGCGTCACGTCGCCCGGCACCGAACGCAGGGTCAATCCTGCAGCCTCGCCACCACTTCGTCCCAAATGACGTGGGCGAGGGCGGTCTTGGAACCGCGCGGGACCTCCGTCGCCGAGCCGTCGGCACCGAGGACGACTGCCTCGTTCTCGGCGCTTCCGAAGACTCCTCCCCCGCTGACGTCGTTGACGACGAGCAGGTCGCAGCCCTTGCGGGCCAGCTTGGCCCGGCCCAGCTCGAGGACCGTGCCCGAG
>JAWWPK010000031.1:0-8611 GCA_033854925.1 Nocardioidaceae bacterium
CTCGTCGCGACCTGCCGCACGTGGTCGGTCTGTTGGCCGACGCGCTGCGCTCGGGCCAGCCACCTGACGACGCGCTCGGTGTGGTCGCCGGTGCCCTGCCCGGTCCGGCCGCGGCCAGGCTGGCCGAGGTGGTCCCGCGGCTGCGGCTCGGGGTCGACCCGGCCCAGGTCTGGGCCGACCTGGCCGCCGACCCGGCCCTCGGCCCGCTGGGCCGGGCGCTCGCGCGGGCGCACCGCACCGGCGCGCCCGTGGTGCCCGCCGTCGAACGGCTCGCACACGAGCTGGCCAGCTCGGCGCGCTCAGAGGTCGAGGACCGGGCGCGGGCGGTCGGGGTGAAGGCCGCCGTACCCCTGGGACTCTGCCTGCTCCCGGCGTTCGTCCTGATCGGGATCGTCCCCGTGGTCGCGGGACTCCTGACCAGCCTGGGGATCTAAGTCGTACCCGGCGATGGCCACCAACCGTCCACAGCGGACCCTGCCCAGCCGGCTGTGCACAGCCCGGCCCCACGCCCCCGTCGAGCGGGGGTCCGGGCCCGCAGAGTTCGAGGCCCCGGCCGCGCCGCGGCCACGTCCACTAAGGAGCTCCATGCACCGCACGATCCGTCCCATCCGCGACGAGCGCGGCATCACCACCGCTGAATACGCCGTCGGCACGGCCGCGGGCGCCGGCCTCGCCGGGCTGCTCTACAAGATGCTGACCGGTGGCTTCGGCGACAAGCTGCTCAAGCTCCTCTACGACCACGTCCTCGGCCTGCTCGGCATCGGGTGAGCTGACATGAGTCGGGTCAGGAGCGCGCGCGGGGCGGCCACGGCCGAGCTTGCGATGGTGCTGCCGCTGCTGGTGGCCGTCTCGATCGGGCTGGTCTGGCTGCTCGCGGTGGGCGCCGCCCAGGTGCGGGCGGTCGACGCGGCGCGCGAGACCGCGCGCGCCCTGGCCCGTGGCGACGACCAGGCGACCGCCGTCGAGCGGGGCCTCACCGTTGCACCCGAGGGCAGCCAGGTCGCCGTCAGCCGCGCCGGTGGCGAGGTGCGGGTGACCGTGACCGGTCGGGTCGAGGGACCCGGCGGCCTGTTCGCCCACCTGCCCTCACCGAGGCTGCGGGCCGAGGCCGTCGCTGCCGACGAGGAGGAAGGGGTCACGCCATGACCGGTGCCGAGGCCGAGCCCGACGAGCGTGGGTCCGCGACGCTGTTCGCCATTGCGATCATCGGCGTCCTCGTCCTCGTCGGGGCCGCGCTCGGGGTGGTGGGCGCGATGGTCCATGCCCACCGGGTCGCCCAGTCCGCGGCCGACCTCGCGGCACTGGCCGGGGCGCAGGCGCGCGGCCGTGGTGACGACGCGTGCGCCGCGGCTGCCTCGATCGCGCGAGCCAACGGCGCCGGCGTCGACAGCTGCGCGGTCGAGGGGTTCGACGTGCGGCTGCAGGTCACGGTCGCCGGGCCGCGCTGGCTCGGCCAGCGGCACGACCTGTCGGCGCAGGCCCGCGCCGGTCCGGGGTGAGACCCGGATCAGAGGGTCGGGCGGTCCTTGTCCTCATGCGAGTCGACGTCCACGCGGCGGTTCGCGTCGACGTCGTCGAGCTTCTCGGAGAGGTCCTGGAGCCGCTTCTGCTCCTTGCGGCGGGCCCAAGAGCGCTTCGAGCCGGACTTGAGGATCCACAGTCCCCACCAGATGGCGACAGCCGAGCCGACGCCGATGAAGAAGAGCGCCACCGGGCTCACGTCAAAGCTCAGGAACTGCAGCTTGCCGCCGTCGAACCCTGCGGTGAAGAGCCCGCCCACGATCGCTAGGGCGCCCACGACGATGAGGATGAGACCCAGGATGACCATGGCGGGACACTAACGCTCGGCGGCGGTCCAGTCACGGGCCGAGCAGGACGTCGAGGAGCCGGATCGCGCCGGACTTGTCGAGCGGGTTGTTCTGGTTGCCGCACTTGGGGGACTGCACACAGGACGGGCAGCCCTCGAAGCACTCGCAGGCGGCGATGGTCTCTCGAGTCGCAGTCAGCCACTCGCGCGCCGCCGCGAAGCCGCGTTCGGCGAAGCCGGCTCCACCGGGATGGCCGTCGTAGACGAAGACGGTGAGCTGGCCGGTGTCCGGGTGCACGGCGGTCGAGACGCCGCCGATGTCCCAGCGGTCGCAGGTCGCGAAGAGAGGGAGCAGGCCGATCGAGCAGTGCTCCGCGGCGTGCGCCGAGCCGGGCAGGTCGAGCGTGACCAGCCCCGCGGCGTCGAGGGCGTGGTCGGGGACCGTCCACCACACACCGGTGGTGCGCAACGTGCGCTCGGGGAGGTCGAGCGGCTCCTCCCCGAGCACCTCGCCGCTGGGCTGACGGCGCATCAGGTAGGACACGACCTGGTGGGTGACCTCGACCTGGCCGACGGACAGCCGGCAGTCCCCCCACCTGCGGTGGTCCTGCTCGGCGACGATCGAGATGTCTGTGGTCTCGCGAGCGGTGGTCGAGTACGCCGGTTCGGCGCGGCCGATCACGGCGACGTGCTCGTCGAGGTCGAGCGACTCGACAAGCCAGGTCTCGCCGCGATGCACGTAGACCGCGCCGGTGTGGGCGGTCGAGTGCGCGCTGCCGGAGTCGACGGTGCCGATCACGCGGCCGGTCTCGGCCTCGACCAACGCCACCGGAGGTCCGCCGGTCGAACGGATGTCGGCGAGGTCGCTGGCTCTTCTCCGGTCGGTCCAGAACCAGCCGCGCGAGCGGTGCCGCAGCAACCCGGTGCTGGTGAGCTGGTCGACGACGTCGCGGGCGGTCGGCCCGAACATCGGCAGGTCTGCCTCGGCCAGGGGCAGCTCGGCGGCCGCCGCACACAGGTGCGGACCGAGGACGTAGGGGTTCGTGGGGTCGAACACGGTCGCCTCGACCGGCTGGCCCAGCAGAGCTTCGGGATGGGTGACGAGGTAGGTGTCGAGGGGATCGTCGCGAGCCACCAGGATCCCGAGGGCGTCGTGGGCACCCCGGCCGGCCCGCCCGACCTGCTGCCAGAACGCCGCGCGGGTGCCCGGGAAGCCGGCCAGCAGGACGGCGTCGAGGCCGCTGACATCGATGCCGAGCTCGAGGGCGTTCGTGGCCGCCAGCCCGGTCAGCTCGCCGGCCCGGAGCTGGCGCTCCAGCTCGCGGCGTTCCTCGGGCAGGTAGCCGCCGCGGTAGGCAGCGACCTTCCCGGGCAGCGAAGGATCGACCTCCGCCAGCAGCTCGCCGGCCGTGATCGCGACCTGCTCTGCACCGCGGCGGGAGCGGATGAAGGCCAGGGTCCGGACTCCCTCCGCGACGAGGTCGGCCAGCAGGTCTGCGGCCTCGGAGGACGCCGCGCGGCGGAGCGGAGCGCCGTTCTCGCCGGTGAACTTGGTGAGCGCCGGCTGCCACATCGCCAGCGACACCTCGCCGCGAGGAGAACAGTCACCAGTCACGGCGAGCACGTCGAGGCCGGTGAGCCGGCCGGCCGCGGACTCGGGTTCGGCGACGGTGGCCGAGGCGAGGACGAACGTCGGCGTCGCGCCGTAGGCCGCGCAGATCCGGCGCAGCCGCCGGAGCACCTGGGCGACGTGCGCCCCGAAGACCCCGCGATAGTGGTGGCACTCGTCGACCACGACGTAGCGGAGCTGGGAGAGGAAGGAGCGCCAGCGCTCGTGCCCGGGCAGCAGTGAATGGTGCAGCATGTCCGGGTTGGTCAGCACGTACTCCGCATGGTCGCGGGCCCACTCGCGCTGGTCGCGGCCACTGTCGCCGTCGTGGGTGGTGACCCGGACGTCGAGGCCGAGTGCGGTGAGCCCGGCGAGCTGGTCCTGGGCCAGCGCCTTGGTCGGCGCAAGGTAGAGAGTGGTGGCGCCGCGCTGGCCGCGCGACCCACGCGTGGCCAGCGCCGAGGTCAGCGCCGGCAGCTGGTAGGCCAGGGACTTGCCCGAGGCGGTGCCGGTGGCGAGGACCACGTGCTGTCCGGCGTACGTCGCGTCCGCCGCCACCGCCTGGTGCCGCCAGGGCTCGGCCACCCCCCGGGCGACGTAGGCCGCGACCACCGTCGGGTCCGCCCACTCCGGCCATGGTGCGGATCGGCCGGGTCGCGCGGGCAGCCGCTCGAGGTGGGTCAGCCGGCCCTCACGACCAGGGACGGCGGCCAGCCGGTCCATCACCGCGGCCATGCTGCGTGGCGTGGCGGAGGTGGTCACCCAGTGAGCATGACAAAGGGCGCCGACGTCCTGGTGCCCGGACAGGACACTCCGAGGCGCTCCCACCTCTCCGGGTGAGCCCGGCCCGGCAGACCGCAAGTGCGGCCGTGCCCGGTCGGAACCAGAGCCGTCGGCACCGCGTCTTTTGTGGAGCGACCTTTGTACGAGTCTCGGGTCGGCGTGGTTTCATATTGTGCTGGCTGTGTCCCGGGTCGAGGATGTCCCGTGTACTCGCCGCCGGAAAACAGGGGAGTGGACGTGGACCTGACGCTTGCGACCAACGAGGTCGACGGTGCAACGATCATTGCCGTCGGTGGTGAGATCGACGTCTACACGGCTCCCAAGCTCCGCGACAAGATCACCGAGCTGGTGGGCGACGGCGTCTACGACATCATCGTCGACATGGAAGCCGTCGAGTTCCTCGACTCCACCGGTCTCGGCGTCCTGGTCGGTGGCCTCAAGAAGGTCCGCGCGCACGACGGCTCGCTCGAGCTGATCTGCACCCAGGACCGGCTGCTCAAGATCTTCCGCATCACCGGGCTCGCGAAGGTCTTCGTCATCCACGACTCCGCCGACGGAGCGCTCGCAGCCCGCTGAGCCGCCCGCTCGGGCCCTTCGAGCCCCGGCCTGGCGCCATCGTGCGACGGGTCACACCCGATGCAGCGATCCGGTGCGCCATGCGTAGACTCCCGCACGTTCCGCGCTCGGGTGGCCCTTCTCTGCCGGGTGACCAGCGCGGCCTGTCGAGCTCACACCTGATCCGCATGGAGGCAACCGCATGACCGGGATCCATCCCGCTGTCGTCGACCTTTCCGGTGGCAACCTCGTTCTGGTCATCGTCGTCGCACTGATCGCGCTGGGCGCGCTCGGGATGGCCGCGATGTTCCGCAACGAGGTGCTGGCCGCTGGCGAGGGCACCGACAACATGAAGAACATCGCCCTGGCCATTCGGGAGGGCGCGGACGCGTACCTCCAGCGCCAGTTCCGCACCCTCGCGATCTTCGCGGCACTGGCGTTCTTCGCGCTCCTCGCGCTGCCGGCCGACGACGCGACCGTGCGGATCTTCCGCTCAGTGTTCTTCCTGGTGGGGGCGGGCTTCTCCGCCACCGTCGGCTACCTCGGCATGTCGCTCGCGGTGCGCGCGAACCTGCGCGTCGCTGCTGCCGCCAACACCGTCGGCCGCGAGCCGGCGATGACGATCGGCCTGCGCACCGGAGCCATGGTGGGCATGCTCACCGTCGGCCTGGGCCTCCTGGGCGCCAGCATCGTGGTGCTCGCCTTCCAGGACGAGGCACCGAAGGTGCTCGAGGGCTTCGGCTTCGGCGCCGCGCTGCTCGCGATGTTCATGCGGGTCGGCGGCGGCATCTTCACCAAGGCCGCCGACGTCGGCGCCGACCTGGTCGGCAAGGTCGAGCAGAACATCCCCGAGGACGACCCTCGCAACGCCGCGACCATCGCCGACAATGTGGGCGACAACGTCGGCGACTGCGCGGGCATGGCCGCCGACCTGTTCGAGTCGTACGCCGTGACCCTGGTCGCCGCGCTGATCCTCGGCTCGCAGGCCTTCGGCGACAAGGGCCTTGTCTTCCCGCTGCTGATCCCCGCCATCGGCGCGCTCACCGCGGTCGCCGGTGTCTACTTCACCAAGCCGAAGGCCGGCGAGAACGGTCTGACGACGATCAACCGGGCCTTCTACCTCTCCGCCGGCATCGCCGCCGTCGGCAGCGTGATCCTGTCCTTCGTCTACCTGCCCAGCAGCTTCGCCGACTTCAACAACATCGGCGACCTCGCGGCCGGCGCCGACGGCGACCCGCGGTTCATCGCCGCGAGCGCGGTGGTGATCGGCATCGTCATGTCCGCGGGCATCCTGGCGCTCACCGGCTACTTCACCGGCACCGAGTACCGCCCGGTCAAGGACGTCGGCAAGACCTCGCTCACCGGTGCTGCAACAGTGATCCTGGCCGGTCTCTCCGTCGGCTTCGAGTCGGCCGTCTACACCACGCTCGTCATCGGTGCGGCGGTCTTCGGCGCCTACCTGCTGGGCGGGGCGACCCTGACGGTGTCGCTGTTCGCCGTTTCCCTCGCGGGCTGCGGTCTGCTCACGACCGTCGGCGTGATCGTGGCCATGGACACCTTCGGCCCGGTCTCCGACAACGCCCAGGGCGTGGCCGAGATGTCGGGGGACGTGAGCCCCGAGGGCGCGCAGATCCTCACCGACCTCGACGCGGTCGGCAACACGACCAAGGCCATCACCAAGGGCATCGCCATCGCGACCGCCGTACTCGCGGCCACGGCGCTGTTCGGCTCCTACGCGACGTCGGTCGGGGAGGCCCTGGCCAAGGCCAACCCCAGCCTCGAAGAGGCCAACCTGCTGAGCTTCGAGGTCTTCAACCCGGCCGTCCTCGTGGGCATCCTGCTCGGCGCCTCGGTGGTGTTCCTGTTCTCGGGTCTGGCGATCAACGCCGTGGCCCGTGCCGCCGGCGCTGTGGTCTACGAGGTGCGTCGCCAGTTCCGCGAGATCCCCGGGATCATGGAGGGGACCGGCCGTCCGGAGTACGGCAAGGTCGTCGACATCGTCACCAAGGACTCGCTGCGTGAGCTCATCACCCCGGGTCTGCTCGCGGTCCTCGCGCCGGTCGCGGTGGGCTTCGGCCTCGGCGTGACAGCGCTGGCCGGCTTCCTCGCTGGTGCCATCGGCACCGGCACCCTGATGGCCGTGTTCCTGGCCAACTCGGGCGGGGCCTGGGACAACGCCAAGAAGCTGGTCGAGGACGGCAACCACGGCGGCAAGGGCTCCGACGCCCACGCGGCCACGATCATCGGCGACACCGTCGGCGACCCGTTCAAGGACACCGCCGGCCCGGCCATCAACCCGCTGATCAAGGTGATGAACCTGGTCTCGCTGCTGATCGCCAGCGCCGTCGTCTCGCTCAGTGTCGGAGACAACCAGCACGACGTGGTCCGGATCATCATCTCGCTGGCGGCGGTGGCGATCATCGCGACCGCCATCTACATCTCCAAGCAGCGTGAGGTGAGCATGGGCGACGATGCCCCGCCCGCCACTCCTGCTGCCCCGGCGACCGACCCGGCCACCACCGCCTGACCCAGCACGAACACCGACCCGCCCGGTCTTCCGGGCGGGTCGGTGCCATTTGGTCCATGCTCCTCCCATGACTCGGAGGGCGGCCGGTCTGGTCGGGCTCACGGCGCTGGCCGTTGCGCTGATACTCGTGATCGCGCTGACCACCGACCGGTCGCCCAGCGGCTCCGCCACGCCGACGTCCGAAGTGTCAGACGAGCCGACAGCCGAGCCCTCGACCCCTGCGCTCCCCGACCCCGCGAAGGCCGCAGTCCAGGCCCGCGCGCTGGCCAAGCTGGCGAAGCAGGCGAAGGCGCAAGCGCGGATCGTCCGGCTGTTCAAGCAGGGAGGTTGCTGGCAGGCGGAGGCGCCCGCAGGTGCGGAGCCCACGCACGCCCTGGTCACCCTGCCCGGGGAGCAGCCCGCAATGGTCGCCGCGGACGTCGGCTACGGCATCTGGCTGGACGGCGACCCCGGACAGCTGCACGCCTTCTGCCCCTGACCGCTCTCCAGCCCCGATCTCTACGCTGACCGGATGCGTGAGACCTCGCCTGACGTCTCGGCCCGGCTCCGGGCCGCGCTGGAGGACGCCGAGTTCACCGTCGACGCCGTTCGCGAGCTGCTCGGCGAGGTGGCGGATGCCGCGCTGCTGCGCAACGAGACCACACCCGCCCTGAGACGCACGTCCACCGACAGCGGCCCGCTGGCCACGCTGACCAGGCTGTTCCTCCTCCAGACGACGGTGACCGCTGGGGCGGCGGAGGCGGCGCTGCCCGACCTGGTCGACCGGCTGGTGGCCGAGGGGGTGCTGGACCAGTCCGTCGGTGAGGTGGCTGCCAGGCTGGACGTCCGGCCGTACGCCACCGAGGACACCACGCTCTGGGTGGTCAGCGACCTGACGCCCGGCCTCGACGGGCTACCGCAGCAGATCGGCGCCGACCACGTGCTCGGCATCAGCCCGGCCTCGACCTCCCTGGCCCAGCTCACGGTGCGCGCGCCGGTCGAGACCAGCCTCGACCTCGGCACGGGCTGCGGCGTGCAGGCGCTGCATCTCGCCGCACACAGCGGGGCCGTGGTGGCCACCGACGTCAACCAGCGTGCGCTCGGCATCGCCCGGTTCAACGCCGCCCTCAACGAGGTGGGCGACCGGGTCGAGGTGCGCGAGGGGTCGTTCTTCGAGCCGGTGCGCGGCGAGCGGTTCGACCTGATCGCCACGAACCCGCCGTTCGTCATCTCGCCTGCGACCGGGGAGCGGCTGGTCTACCGCGACTCGGGGCTGCCCGGCGACCAGGTCGTCGAGGACCTCGTCCGCGGCGCCCCGGACCACCTCACCGAGCGCGGCTGGTGCCAGGTG
>JAWWPK010000032.1:0-2609 GCA_033854925.1 Nocardioidaceae bacterium
CTCGTGCGCAAGGCCGCAGAGCTTGCCGACCTGCCGCTGCGGTGGCATCTCGTCGGTCAGCTCCAGCGGAACAAGGTGGCCGCGGTGGTGGCACTGGGCGCGGTCGTGCACTCGGTCGACCGGCTCCGGCTCGCCCAGGCACTTGATCGCGCCGGCCAGGACGCCGGCCGGCCGGTCGAGGTACTCCTCCAGGTCGATCTCGGTGGGGCGCCCGGAGACACCGCTCCCCGCGGAGGCGCGGACCCCGCCATGGTCCCCGGCCTCGCCGACGACGTCGCGCAGGCCCCCGGGCTGCGCCTGCTCGGCCTCATGGCCGTCTCCCCGCGCGGCGGCGACCCGGCCCCCGCGTTCGCCCGCCTCGCCGCCCTCGCCGCCCGGGTGCGGGCCGATCATCCGGACGCCTTGGAGTTATCGGCAGGCATGAGCGGTGATCTGGAGGAAGCGGTGGCGGCGGGTGCGACGATCGTGCGTGTCGGAACCGCGTTGTTCGGCGAGCGGCCCCTACCCTCCGGGTGAAGATCGGATATCACCAGCCACACCAGTCACACCAGTCACACCAGTCACAGGGGCCCCGGGCGCCCCGTGATGCAGAGGGACGCCAGCAGAGGGGGAGGTCCGATGGCTGGAGCCATGCGGAGGATGGGGATCTACCTGGGACTCGTCGAGGACGACGACGCCCGGGGTTACGGCCGGTATGACTCCCGGCAGTCCGAGCACAACGACCGGGACCGGCGCTACGGCCGGTACGCCGACGACACCTACGACGACCGTTACCCGGACGGGCACTACGTCGACGGCGGGCTCCCGTCGGAGGAGATCCAGGCCGTCCGCGAGCCCGAGCCGGCAGCGGTTCGCCGCACGCCGGCCGCCCGGCCCCTCGGGCTGGCGCCGGTTGGTGGCTCGGGCGGCTCGGGTTCCACTCGCATGTCGGCGACGGGCAGCGGCCCGGTAGGGGCCGCCGGCCTCGCCGTGCGTGAGCCGATGGTGGCCGTCGTGCCCGAACCGGCGCCCGCGCCGGTTCCGGCCCCTCAGCCCTACCGGATCACGACCCTGCACCCGCGCACCTACAACGAGGCGCGCACCATCGGTGAGCGGTTCCGTGACGGCATGCCGGTGATCATGAACCTCACCGAGATGGACGACTCCGACGCCAAGCGACTGGTCGACTTCGCCGCGGGACTGTCATTCGGGCTGCGCGGTAGTATCGAACGCGTCACGGCGAAGGTCTTTCTGATCAGCCCGCAGAACGTCGACGTGACGGCCGAGGACACGGCGCGGATCCGCGAAGGCGGGTTCTTCAACCAGTCCTGAGCCCACCAGGCGCGGCGCCCGACCCGGGCACCGCGCTGGGCTCACCAGCGAGACCGTGGACCCGGCACGCAACGTGCCCTGAACGAACGAGGACTGTGTCTCTCTTCTGGCAGATCGTCTCATCGGTGCTGCTTGTCTTCCTCGTCCTGCTGTTTGCCCGGTTCATCGTCGACTGGGTTCTGGTGTTGTCCCGCAGCTGGCGGCCGTCGGGTCTGATGGCGGCCGGGCTCGAGGTCGTGTACGCGACCACCGATCCGCCGCTCAAGGTCGTGCGAAAGATCATTCCGCCGCTGAACCTGGGCTCCATCCGGCTGGACCTCGGGTTTATGGTGCTGCTGTTCGCCGTGGTGATCCTGCGCAACGTCACGGGGACGCTTGCTGGATGATCGTCCGCGTGACCGCTGATTCCTCCGGGATCAGAGCCGCTGCACGGACGGCACCTCCGGGTGCCCGTCCGAGAACGTCCCTGTTCCCGCCGTCCGACCTGAGGTGACCCGCATGCCACTCACGCCTGCCGACGTGCACAACGTCGTCTTCAAGAAGCCGCCCATCGGCAAGCGGGGCTACGACGAGGACGAGGTGGACGCCTTCCTCGACGTCGTGGAGGCCGAACTGGCCCGCCTGATCGAGGAGAACAACGAGCTGCGGGCACTCGGAAGCCGCGGCGCACCCGTTCAGGCCGAGCCGGCCCAGGCGGCCGCAGCGGCACCGCCCGTCCAGCAGCCGCCGGTTCAGCAGGCCCGCGAGGACGTCAGTGCCCGCGCCTCGCGGATGCTGGCTCTGGCCACCGAGACGGCCGACCGTTACGTCAACGAGGCCAAGACCCAGGCCGAGCAGATGCTCAGCGGCGCCAAGTCCAACAGCGATCGGCTGATGTCGGACGCGCGGGCCAAGAGCGAGCAGATGGTCAGCGAGGCCAAGCACCGGGCCGACTCGATGGTGGGCGAGGCCCGCACCCGGGCCGAGACGATGGAGCGCGAAGCGCGGGCCAAGGCGGCGGCGCTCGATCAGGACGCCGAGCGCCGGCACGTCGAGGTCATGGGTGGCCTGGAGGAGAAGCGCAGCAGCCTCGAGCGCAAGATCGAGGAGCTGCGCACCTTCGAGCGGGAGTACCGCACCCGCTTGCGGTCCTACCTCGAGTCGCACCTGCGCGACCTGGACAGCCGCGGCTCGGCCGAACCGGCGAACAACTCGCGGCAGCACGCCAGCGCCTGAGTCGCAGGGGGCGCCGGGAAGTCATCGGTCCTAAGGTCGAGTCGTGATCTTGGGTGCGGGACTGCTGCTGCTCCTCGGCCTCG
>JAWWPK010000033.1:0-2921 GCA_033854925.1 Nocardioidaceae bacterium
AGCCTCCGTCGGCGAAGCCCAAGAACGACTTCGCCGGGGCCGGCGTGTGGTCGACGCCGGCTGTCGACGAGGCCACGAAGATCGCGTACGTCGGATCAGCCAACCCGTTCCGTCCGCAGGCCGAGCACCAGCACGCGGACGCGATCCTGAAGATCGACGTCGACCGCGCCAGCGAACGGTTCGGCCAGATCGTCGCGTCGTACAAGGGAACCATCGACGAGTACGTCCCGCAGTACTCGCAGCTGCCTTGCTACGACATCCCTGGCAACCCTGCGCCGTACTACCCGCAGGGCATCGGCCAGTGCGGCGACCTGGACCTCGACTTCGGCGCCTCGCCCAACCTGTTCACACTGCCGGACGGTCGCAAGGTCGTGGGTGGAGGACAGAAGTCCGGCGTCTACCACGTCGTCGACACCAAGACGATGAAGCCGGTCTGGACCCAGATCGTCGGACCGCCGTCGGCGGTCGGCGGCATCGTCGGCTCGACGGCGATCGCCGGTGGTCAGGTCTTCGGCCCGATCACCGTCGGTGGCTACCTGTGGTCGCTGGACCAGGCCACCGGCGGACAGAAGTGGGTCTCCCCGATCGCTGATGGCGCGCACTGGGGCAACCCGGTGTCGACGGCCAACGGCATCGTCTACACGGTCGACTTCCACGGCTTCCTCAACGCGTACGACGCCGCGACCGGCGTCGGTGTGCTGCACCGCCCGCTGATGATCGGTGGGCCGGTCGCGCCGACGCTGTCCTGGGGCGGCGTCAGCATCGCCCGCGGCACGGTCTACGCCGCCGTGGGCATGAGCGGCCTGCCGGACGGGGAGGTCGTCGCACTCCGCCCGGCAGCCGGCGGCGGCACGGTGCCTGTGCCCGCGCCGCCAGGCGGCGTGCCGGGACCTGAGGACGCGGCATCGCCGCACATCGTCGCCGGGCCGCAGGCGCAGTTCTACGGCTACTTGACGCCGGCGATGGTCCTGTCAAAGGGCAGCGGGAAGGTCATCTACACGAACCTCGACGTCGTACGGCACGACGTCGTGCAGGACGTGCGCACCGATGGGGTGGCAAGCAAGGGCAAGGACCCCTGGTGCAAGCGCTTCGCCAAAGGCAAGTGCCCGGTCTTCTGGGCACCGCTGCTCGGACTCGGTGAGTCCGCCGACATGCAGGGCCTGAAGAACACCGTTGCCGGGCGCAGCTACACCTTCTACTGCAGCCTGCACCCCGGTATGCGGGGCACCCTCGCTGTGGTGAACTGACCCGGTCCACCTTCCGACAGGTCCCTCCCCCAGCCGGGACCACCTGCCCGGCGAGGCTGCCGAGATGATCACGACCGCTGCGGGTCGCGCACGCGCGACAGCCGGCGCGACCGGCTGGGGATCGCACCTGGCGACCCGCGTCGTGGCCGAGGTCGCCGAGCTGGCGGGCGGACGGCTGCGTCCTGAGGTCGCCCGGCTGCTCACCGATGTCACGGTCGAGGGCTACGCCGTCTTCCTCGACGTCCTGTCGGGCGACGCTCAGGCCAGCTCACCCGAGCACCTCGCCGCCCTGGTGGGCAACGTCTTCGACGACGTCGACATCAGCCTCGAAGACGCCATGGCACTGCACCGGCACCTCGAGCAGGTGCTGTGGCGCGAGGTGCGGGACCTGGCCCCACCGGAGCTCGCCAGCGCCTCGCCCGCGGAGCTCGAGGCGGCGACGCACCGCTTCTTCAACGACCTCTCGGTGGCCCTGGCGGACCAGTACCTCGCGGCCCGCCGCAACCACGACTCCGACCGGGACGCGGCAGAGACCGAGCTGCTCGCCTGCCTGCTGTCCTCGCCGCCACAGCTCGGCCAGGCCCGCCGCGTCGCCCGGCGGCTCGGCGTCGACTTCGACGTGCCGTGGGACGTCGCCGTCTACGCGTCCGCGAACGACGGAGCTCCGCTCGGCAGCGACGTCGCCGGCCGTGTCCGGCGCGCACTGTGGGGTGCCGTCGTGCTCGTCGGCCGGCTGGACCCTGGCCTCGTCGTGGCCGTGCACCGCAGGGGCACCACCGCCGAAGCGCCCGACCTCGGGCAGGACGTCGTCAGCGGCTGGGGCGGCACCCACCCGGACGTGCGGGGTCTGCGGGAGAGCTACGAGGAGGCGCTCGAGGTCCTCGAGCTCGCGCGCCGGCAGGGGCTGCGCGAGCTGCACCTCGAGGACGCGTGGTTCGACCGGTTCCTCATCGGGTCGGTCTCCGCCGACGAGCTCGCCGAGCGGGTCCTGGCGCCGCTTGCAGAACTCACCGCCAACCGCCGCGCCGCCGTGCTGCAGACCCTCGAGGCCTACCTCGACTGCGGTGGCAGCGTCACGTCTGTCGCCGACGCGCTGCACCTGCACCGGCAGTCGGTCAACTACCGGATGCAGAACGTCCGCCGCCTGTTCGGCCCACTGCTGCTCACACCCAACGGCCGGCTCGCGCTGCACATCGCCGTCAAGGCCGCGAGACTGCGCCGGTCCTAGCCGGACAGGTGGCCGGTGTCGTTCATCGACCGCACAACGGCTGCGCCGTCCGCGTGCCATTGCACCTCGTTCAGGCAGGCCAGGTCGAGGTGGATCCGGTAGAGCGCCGACGGTGGTGCGTCGAGGGCCATCCGCAGGAGCGTCTTGATCGGCGTCACGTGCGAGACGACGACGACGGTCTTCCCGCCGTACGACGACAAGACCCGGTCCCGCGCCCGACGCACCCGCGCCGCAGTGTCGTCGAAGGACTCGCCGAACGGCGGCGCGACCGACGTCGAAGCGAGCCACTCGTCCAGCTCGCGCGGCCACTTGGCCCGGACCTCGGCGAAGGTGAACCCCTCCCAGTCGCCGAAGTCGGTCTCCCGGAAGTCGTCGTCGAAGGCAACCTCAAGGCCGAGCGCCTCGGCCGTCAGCAGCGCCGTCTCCCGTGCGCGTCGCAGCGGCGA
>JAWWPK010000034.1:0-4077 GCA_033854925.1 Nocardioidaceae bacterium
CGGCTCGCCGTAGACCACGACTATCCGCGCTCCCGCCCGGGACTGCTCGAGCTCGGCGTCCAGGGCTCGGACCTCGGCGGCGCGGCCGACCAGGGCCGACGTGGGCTCCGGAGACCTGATGGGCGCGGGCTCCTCGCGCAGCAGCTCCTCGTGCAGCGCCCTCGTCTCGGGCGCCGGGTCGACGCCGAGCTCCTCGGCCAGCAGCTCGCGCACCCGGGCGAACTCGGCGAGCGCCGAGGCCGGGCGTCCGGCGGCCACGTGCGCCCGCATCAGGGTTCGCAGCGCGGCCTCGTCGTAGGGATCGGCGCGCAGCGCCGCGCCGGCGTGCGCGGCCGCGTCGCCCACCTGGCCGGTGGCGAGCGCGGTGGTCGCCGCCACCCGGCGTACCTCGGCCACCGCGGCGTCGGCGGCTGACCGCGCGTCCGCGGCCCAGTCCGCGTCCGGCTCATCGGCCAGGAGCACGCCGCGGACCAGGGCCAGGGCCCCCTCGGCGGCGGTCCGTGCGCCCACGAGGTCCCCCGCGTCGGCCCGGCGCGCGGCCTCCCGGGTCAGCGTGACCAGGTCGTCGACGTCCCACCAGTCCGCAGCCAGCGCGTAGCCACCGTCGCGACGCACGACGCGGTCGGCGCCCACCACGGTCCGCGCCCGGCTCACCAGGACGTGCAGATCCCGGTCCGGCTGAGCCGGTCGTCCAGCCGGCCACACCGCCTCGACCAGGCTGTCGGCGGCGACCGTGCCGCCGCGCTCGAGAGCCAGCCGCTTGAGCAGGGTCCGTGCCTGCCGGCTGCGCAGCGCGTCGAGCTCGGCACCGTCGAGGCGGAACTCGCCGAGCAGCCGTACTCCCAGCCGGTCGGCCATCCGGTCATTGTGCCGCGCCGCGCGCCCCGAGTGTCAGTGGAGCGCGCGGCGCCGGGCAGCTCAGCCCTTGGCGTAGTTCGAGGCGCCCCACCAGTCGACGACCACGACCGGCTCGTCGCCGATGACCCAGGCATCGTGTCCCTCGGGGACCGCGGTGACGCTCCCGGCGTGGGTCTCGAACTCGGTGCCGTCGCCCATCCGGATCCGCAGCGTGCCCTGGACCTGGTACTGGAAGTGCGGCGCCAGGCACAGCTCGGTGCCGGCGATCGGCTTGACGTGCTCGGACCAGCGCCAGCCGGGCTGCAGGGTGAGCCGGCCGATCTGGGTGCCGGCGATGTCGACGAGGTCGACCTGTCCGCGCTCGAAGGTGCGGGTCTCGTCGGGCTCGGCGAAGGTCTTGTTCTCGGTCTTCGCTGCTGTGGTGGTCATGCTGTCTCCTGTTGTCTCGTGGTCGCGACGCCATCCGTGCGTCGTGCCTCGAGGCTGCTCGGCAGCACTTGCAACCGCCTTGCAGCGCGCTGCAAGGCCCGGCGGCAACCACTAGCGTGCGAGGCGTGAGCGAACTCGAGGACCGGTTCCGGGCGGCCGCACAGGCGTGCGACGACTCGGTGGTGTGGCACCGGCGCCGAGGGCCGGCCGAGACGATGGCTCTCCTCGCCGAGGCGGCCGAGGAGCTCGGCATCGACGAGTGGGACCGCTACGGCGACAAGGGCGCGGTCGGGCGGCTCGAGACGGACGTCGCCGAGCTGCTCGGCAAACCGGCCGCGGTGTTCTTCATCAGCGGCACGATGGCGCAGCAGGCGGCCCTGCGGGTGTGGTGCGAACGGCGACGTTCGCAACGGGTCGCGATCCCGGACCTGGCGCACCAGCTGCGCCACGAGACCGACGGGCCGCGGCTGCTGCAGGGGTTCCGGTTCGAGACACTGACCGAGGGCTGGAAGACCGCGACCGCCGAGGCGCTGCGCGAGATCCCTGCCGTGGAGCAGCTCGGCGCGGTCCAGCTGGAGCTACCCCTGCGCGAGGCTGGCTGCCTGCTGCCGACCTGGGAGGAGCTGACCGAGTTCTCCGAGGCGGCCCGTGAGCTCGGGGTGCCGTTCCACGTCGACGGTGCCCGGCTCTGGGAGTCCCAGCCGCACTTCGACCACACTTTCCCCGAGATCACCGCGCTCTTCGACAGCGTCTACGTCTCGTTCTACAAGGGGCTGCGGGCGGTGGCCGGGGCGGCAGTCGCGTGCGACGAGGACGTCGCCGCAGAGCTGCGCGCCTGGCGGCAGCGGATGGGCGGGACGCTGTTCGGGATGACGCCGTACGCCCTGTCCGCGCTGGTCGGGCTGCGCGACGAGCTGCCCCTGGTCGGCGACTCGGTCGTCTGGGCGAAGGCGTTCGCGGCCGAGCTGGTCGAGCGCGGGTTCCGGATCCAGCCGGACCCGCCGCACACCAACACCTTCCAGGCGTACGCGGACGGCGACGCCGACGCGATCACGGAGCGGGTCGTGGAGTTCATGGAGAAGGAGCACGTCGCGCCGTCCGGCGGCTGGTGGGCGGCCCGCGCCCCGGGCGTGGCGATGACCGAGGTGACCGTCCACGGCGCCGCGCTCGACAAGGACCCGGCCACGGTTGCCGGGTGGTACGCCGACCTCGTCGCGCCCCACGACGATTCGTCTGCGGACTGACCTCGTTTTCCTCGCTGGACGGCGCAGACGAATCGGGGTCAGGGCAGCGTCGCGAAGGCGCGGACGGGGAACGTCGCCATGCCGGCGACCTTGGGAGGTACGGCGGTGAAGGTCGCGCCGGTCGGAGGCAGCGCGGAGAGTCCGGTGAGGTGCTCGACGACCGGGATCTCGCGCTCGAGCAGCAGCGTGTGGACGGGCCGGTCGCCGCGGGGCGGGGTCGCGTCGATGTTGACCGAGTCGATCCCGACCAGGGCGACCCCCTGGTCGGCCAGCCACTCGGCGGCCTCGGTGGCGAGATAGGGATGCTCGGGCGCGCCGTACGCCTCGGTGCCGAAGTGCAGGTCCCAGCCCGTCCTCACCAGAACCGCGTGGCCGGCGACGTCCAGCCCCTCGAACACCGCCAGTCCGGTGGCGCCGATGGACTCGCCCTCGACCACCAGCGCCGGGAGCAGGGCGCACCTCTCCAGCGGCAGCCCGCTGAGATCGTGCCCGCCGCGGTGCCGGTGGCCGGGTGTGTCCAGGTAGGTGCCGGTGTTGGCCACCATGTCGATCCGGCCGATCGTGAACTCGGTGCCCTCGGCGTACAGCTCGTGGGAGGCGTCGAACGAGAGGTGATCAGAGATCACCGGACCGGGCAGGCCGGGGTAGGTGATCAAGCCGTCGGAAACGGTGTGGCTGAGGTCGACCAGGCGCATGAGGTCGATCCTGTCAGCCGCGGAGCAGCTCTTCGAACGGCGTGACCTCTTCGAGCTGGTCGACCACCCGCAGCCGCGGCCGGCGCAGCACCGCGTCGGCGAGCTCACCGGCGGCGCGTCCGATCCGCCCGGACAGGCCGGGGGAGCCGAAGTCCTCGGATGCCGCGAAGACGGCGGTCGGCAGAGCCGCGGCGTGGAGGTAGGAGAACAGCGGCCGCAGCGCGTGCTCGAGCACCAGCGAGTGCCGGGCCGTGCCGGCGGTCGCGGCCATCAGCACCGGCGTGCCGTCGAGCGCACCGTCCTCGAGGATGTCGAAGAAGGACTTGAACAGTCCGCTGTACGACGCGCTGAAGACCGGCGTCACCGCGATCACGGCATCGGCGACCGCGACCGACGACACCGCGTCGGCCAGCGCGCCGGACGGGAACCCGGTGAGCAGGTTGTCGGTGATGGCGTGCGCGAGGTCCCGGAGCTCGACGACCTCGACGTCGACCGCCAGGCCGTCTGCCTCCAGCGCGGCGACCGACGCCGCAGTGAGCTGGTCGGCCAGGATCCGTGTCGACGAGGGCTGGCTCAGCCCGGCGGTGACGACCACGAGCCTCGTCATGCTTTTTCGGGGTCCCCGCGGAAGCGCGTGCTCTCCGGCGCGGAGCGCCCCATGCTCGCGGTTTCGTGGGGTGATCATGCCGACATCTCCTCGTCCGGCTGCTCGTCGAGGGCGGCCAGCAGCGAAGCGTGGGTCGGGGCGTCCGGGACGTGCGCCGGCTTGAGCGCCGCGAACTCCTTGCGCAGCACCGGCACGACCTCCTCGCCGAGCAGGTCGAGCTGCTCGAGGACGACCTTGAGCGGCA
>JAWWPK010000035.1:0-5629 GCA_033854925.1 Nocardioidaceae bacterium
TGCAGGAATACCCGGGTACCCGGGTATCCCGTCATCGAGGGCGCCGCTGGCGTACCCACCGGTAGCCCTCTAGAATTACTTGGACGTCCAACTAACTGAGGTCCACCCATGAGCGAGCTCCACGTCCCGACGAACCCGGTGCGGCTGGTCACCGCGTCCAGCCTGTTCGACGGGCACGACGCCTCGATCAACATCATGCGGCGGATCTTCATGAGCCAGGGGTGCGAGGTCGTGCACCTCGGGCACAACCGCTCGGTCCAGGAGGTCGTGGACGCCGCGATCGAGGAGGACGTCCAGGGCATCGCGGTCTCGTCCTACCAGGGCGGCCACATCGAGTACTTCGAGTACCTCGTCGAGTCGCTGCGCGAGCGCGGCGCCGACCACGTGCACGTCGTCGGGGGCGGTGGCGGCGTCATCGTGCACGACGAGATCGACCGGCTGCGCAAGAGCGGGGTCACCATCTTCTCCCCCGAGGACGGCCAGCGGCTCGGCCTCCCGGGGATGATCAACAGCGTCGTCGCCGATCTCGACTTCGACCGCTGGGACAAGCACCAGGTGACGGCGGACGACGTGATCAGCGGCGACCGGGTCGCGATCGCACGGGCCATTACCGGCGTCGAGGAGGGCAAGCTCCCGCAGGACGCGCTGGACGCCCTCACCCAGGCCGCGGCCAAGCACCAGGTCCCGGTGCTCGGCATCACCGGCACCGGCGGGTCGGGCAAGTCCAGCCTCACCGACGAGCTGGTCCGCCGGCTCCGGATCGACCAGCAGGACAAGGTCCGCGTGGCCGTGGTGGCCGTGGACCCGACCCGGCGCAAGGGCGGCGGCGCCCTGCTCGGTGACCGGATCCGGATGAACTCCCTGGACGGCGACCGGGTCTACTTCCGCTCGCTGGCCACCCGCGGCGCGCACGAGCTGCCGGACTACCTCGGCGACGTGATCACGGTGCTCAAGGCGGCCGGCTTCGACCTCGTCGTCATCGAGACCCCCGGCATCGGCCAGGGCGACGCCGCCGTGGTGCCCTACGTCGACACCTCGATGTACGTCATGACGCCGGAGTTCGGCGCGGCCAGCCAGCTCGAGAAGATCGACATGCTCGACTTCGCCGACGTCGTGGCGATCAACAAGTTCGAGCGGCGCGGCGCCGAGGACGCGATGCGCGACGTCGGCCGGCAGCTCGTCCGCAACCGCGAGGCCTTCGGCAAGAAGCCGGAGGACATGCCGGTCTTCGGCACCAGCGCCGCGACGTTCAACGACGACGGCGTCACGGCGCTCTACCAGTACCTGAAGGGGCTGCTCGGCGAGCACGGCCTGCACCTCGAGGACGGCGCCCTCCCCCATGTCGACGTGCGCCACTCGTCGAAGATCCGGCAGGTGGTGCCGTCAGGCCGGGTCCGCTACCTGTCCGAGATCACCGAGACCGTGCGCGACTACCACGCCCGCACCGACGAGCTGGTCGACCAGGCCCGCACCCTGCAGGCGCTGGACAAGGTGACCACGCTGGTCGAGCCTGTCGAGACCTCCGCAGCGGACGTTGTTTCGAAGTTGGCTCGGGAGGCGCGCGACGCCCTCGACGGCGAGACCAAGACGCAGCTCGAGGCCTGGCCCTCGGTGGTCCAGGAGTACGCCGACCACCCCGGCCGCGAGTCGCTGTCCGGCAACCGGATCCCGCGGGTCTCACTGCCGGCGTACGTCGACCACGGCGAGCTGGTGAAGTACTGGCGCCGGGAGAACCTCCCTGGCCACTTCCCCTTCACCGCAGGCGTCTTCGCGTTCAAGCGGGAGAACGAGGACCCGGCCCGGATGTTCGCGGGCGAAGGGGACCCGGCCCGGACCAACCGCCGGTTCAAGGTGCTCTCCGAGGGGCTGCCCTCGACCCGGCTCTCCACGGCGTTCGACTCGGTGACGCTCTACGGCCGCGACCCCGACCAGCGGCCGGACATCTACGGCAAGGTCGGCACCTCGGGCGTCAGCGTCGCGACGCTCGACGACATGAAGGAGCTCTACGACGGGTTCGACCTGCTCGACCCGACGACGAGCGTCTCCATGACGATCAACGGACCGGCGCCGACGGTGCTCGCGTTCTTCCTCAACACCGCGATGGACCAGGCCCGCGAACGGGGCCTCGACCCCGAGGAGGCGCTCCGGACGGTCCGTGGCACGGTGCAGGCCGACATCCTCAAGGAGGACCAGGGGCAGAACACCTGCCTGTTCTCCACCGAGTTCTCGCTGCGCTGCATGGCCGACATCCAGGAGTGGTTCATCGAGAAGGAGGTCCGCAACTTCTACTCGGTCTCCATCTCCGGCTACCACATCGCCGAGGCCGGCGCGAACCCGATCAGCCAGCTCGCGTTCACCCTGGCCAACGGCTTCACCTACGTCGAGGCCTACCTCGCGCGCGGCATGGACATCGACGACTTCGCTCCGAACCTGTCCTTCTTCTTCAGCAACGGCATGGACCCCGAGTACTCCGTCATCGGCCGGGTGGCGCGCCGGATCTGGGCGGTCGCGATGAAGGAGAAGTACGGCGCGAGCGAGCGCGCCCAGAAGCTGAAGTACCACGTGCAGACCAGCGGCCGGTCCCTGCACGCGCAGGAGATGGACTTCAACGACATCCGCACCACGCTGCAGGCGCTGATCGCGATCTACGACAACGCCAACTCGCTGCACACCAACGCTTTCGACGAGGCCGTCACCACCCCGTCCACCGAGTCGGTGCGCCGCGCGCTGGCGATCCAGCTGATCATCAACCGCGAGTGGGGGCTCGCGATGAACGAGAACCCGCTCCAGGGCTCCTACATCATCGACGAGCTCACCGACCTCGTGGAGCAGGAGGTGCTCAAGGAGTTCGACAAGATCAACGAGCGCGGCGGCGTGCTCGGCGCCATGGAGACCGGCTACCAGCGCGGCCGGATCCAGGACGAGTCGATGCTCTACGAGCACCGCAAGCACGACGGCTCGCTGCCGATCATCGGCGTCAACACGTTCCGCCGGCCTGGTGGCGACGACGGCACTCCCGACCATGTGGAGCTCGCCCGCGCCACCGACGCCGAGAAGGAGTCGCAGCTGCACCGCGTGCACGCCTTCCAGAAGGAGCACGAGCAGGAGGCGACCGCCGCCCTCGCCCGACTCAAGGAGGTCGCCGTCTCCGACGGGAACGTGTTCGCGGCGCTCATGGACGCGGCCCGGGTCTGCACGCTCGGCCAGGTGACCGAGGCGTTCTTCGAGGTCGGCGGCCAGTACCGGCGCAATGTCTGAGACCTGGCGTGGGCGGTGCGCCCGCGCACTTGTAACTCACCGTCCACACCTCTGGCGTGCCGCTACAACGGTCAGGTAGAAGGTCGAACGGTGAGTTACAAGCGACCGGCGGCCCACGTGGTGAGCCTGGTGCCCTCGATCACCGAGGCCCTGGCGTCCGTACGCCGGGAGGCGCTGGTCGGGGCGACGGACTGGTGCACCCACCCGGCCGATCTCGACGCGACCCTGGAGAAGCGGGTCCGCGGCACCAAGAACCCGAACCTCGAGACGATCCGCGCCCTCAGGCCGGACGTGGTGATCGCCAACCACGAGGAGAACCGCGAGCTCGACGTACGCCGCCTGCGGGAGTCCGGCGTCCGCGTCGAGGTCACCAGGATCGAGACCGTGCCCGAGGCCGTCGAGACCTTCGAGCACCTCTTCGACGACGTGCTCGGCTGGGAGCGGCCGGACTGGCTGGCCGAGGTCCGCGACCTGTGGTGCGGCCCGCTCCCAGAGCTCACCCACACGGTGGCGATCCCGATCTGGCGGGACCCGTGGATGGTGGTCGGCGGGTCGACATTCACGGGCGACCTGGCCCGGCGACTGGGCTGGGCCAACGCGTTCGCCGACCGCGGCGACCGCTACCCGAAGGTGGAGCCGGCCGAGATCGAGGCCGCCGGCGTGGACCTGGTGCTGCTCCCCGACGAGCCCTACGTCTTCACCGCCGACGACGGGCCGGAGGCGTTCCCCGGCACCGAGACCCGGCTGGTCAGCGGGCGGCTGCTGACGTGGTACGGCCCTTCCCTGCTCGAGGCCCGTTCGCTGCGCAACTAGAAGGCGCGCACGACGACCTTCACGCCGTCCCGGCTCTGGTTCGTGAGCGACGTGGCGCGGACACGGAACGTCCGGTGCACCCCGGCTCGGGTCCGGTCGGTCCGCAGGCCCACGACGCGCAGCACGAACGACTGCCCGGGTTGGAGCAGCGGTGTGCGCAGCAGGCCACGGCGCACCTCGCGGGTCACGTCCTTGCGCCCGACCTTGTAGCGGACATCGACCCGCGGCGAGCCGCCCGAGCCGAGCAGCGTGAACCTGTCGGCGTACGTGCCGGCGTTTACCACGGTCACCCTGGTGCCGGCCCGCCTCCCGCCGAGCCGGGTGCGCACCCGGTGGTCGGTCCAGCGCGGCTGGTACGTCGCGGTGACGGTGTAGCTCCGGGTGACGCTGGTGGTGTTGCCGGCGCCGTCGGTGGCAGCGAGGTGCACCGTGTGCGGGCCGGGCGTCGAGGTGTCCAGCAGGCCGCCGGACTGGACGTCGCCGGAGCAGGCCTGCAGCGAGGAGCCGCCGCGGTCGGCGCAGCCGAAGTCGGCGGTCAGCGCAGTCCCGACCGGCACGTGGGCTCCTTCCGCGGGGCCGGCCACGCTGATGATGGGCGGCTCCCCGTCGCGTTCCTGCATCAGGCTGGCCCGGTAGGAGATCGGTGGTGGCACCGGCACCGGGTCGTCGAGCCGGAGCTGCCACAGCAGGTCCCCGTTGGGAGCGACCTCGGTGGCGAGGGCACGGGTCTCGGCGGCCCAGCCGGCCAGCGTGTTCCCGTTGGGCAACCGCGCGGCCGAGCCCATGAACCACGTGTACCAGCCCGGCGGCTGGTAGGACCACACCAGCGTGGCCGTCCCGGCCACCGGGTCAAGGGCGTACTCGGCGACCCGGCTCTGCCGCCGGTCGACGAACGGACCGTCGGGGTGGGCCGGGTCGACGCAGAGGCTGCCGGCCAACCCCCCGGAGCCGTCGTCGAAGACGAGCACGTGCCCGTTCGGCAGCATCGACGCGGTGTGCTGCGCGCACGGACCGACGAACGGGTCGTCGACGAAGGTGTAGTCGCTGTCCCGGCCGCCGAGCCGCCAGACGACGTCGCCCGGGACGAAGCCGTCGTGGGCATGGGTGGCGATCCTGAGCACGGCGTCGAGATGCCGGAACGACGCGAGCACGTCACCGTCCGGCAGCAGCTGCATCGAGTTCATGTGGGCGTAGTCCCAGTCGCCACTGGGAGGCACGGGGACAACACTCTCGCCCTGCAGGCCGTCGCTGGACCAGCGGAAAGCCTCGTGGCCGTCGGCGCCGAGCTCCTGGATGACGGAGTCCACCTGCCCGGCCCCGTCCGGCTCGTAGGCCATCAGCCACGACGTGCCGTCCGGGCGCAGGATCGCGTCGTGCAGGTCGGTGTTGACCAGCCCCTCCGTCTCGAGGCGGGTGACCACGTGCCACTGGGCGTCGAGCACGACCACGGCTTCGCCGTCCCTCCCCGGCGTCGTGGTCGGCTCCTGGTAGGTGACGCTTCCGTCCGGCTCGTCCTTGAGGTCATAGGCGTCCGGCGCCGTCCGGACGTGGGTGGGGA
>JAWWPK010000036.1:0-6935 GCA_033854925.1 Nocardioidaceae bacterium
GCAGGGCTCGTCGGCCACCTCGAGCGGGGCCGCGGTCGCCGTGACGGTCGTGCCGGCGGACTCGAGGAGGACCGTCCGGCGCGGCGTGCCGAAGGTCTTGGCCACCTCGGCCAGCTCGTCGGAGACGACCTTCCTGAGCCGCGCCTCGTCGGCCAGGATCGCCTCGAGCTCCTCGATCTCGCGGCGCAGCGTCTCCTGCTCCTTCTCGAGCTCGATCCGGCTCAACCGGGTCAGCCGGCGCAGCTGCATGTCGAGGATGTTGTTGGTCTGCTCCACGGACAGGTCGAAGACCGACATCAGCCGCTCACGCGCCGTCGCGGCGTCGTCGCTGGTGCGGATCACCTGGATGACCTCGTCGATGTCGAGCAGCGCGATCAGCAGGCCGTCGACCAGGTGCAGCCGCTCGGCCTTCTTGTCGCGGCGGTAGGTCGAGCGGCGGCGTACGACGTCGTAGCGGTGCTCCAGGAAGACCTCGAGCAGCTCCTTGAGCCCCAGCGTGCGCGGTTGCCCGTCGACCAGGCAGACGTTGTTGATGCCGAACGACTCCTCCATCGGCGTCAGCTTGTAGAGCTGCTCGAGGATCGCCTCGGGGACGAAGCCGTTCTTGACCTCGATGACCAGGCGGGTGCCGTTGGCCATGTCGGTGAGGTCCTTGACGTCGGAGATGCCCTGCAGCTTCTTGCCCTGGACGAGCATCTTGATCCGCTCGACGACCTTCTCCAGCCCCACGGCGTAGGGCATCTGGGTGACCACGATGCCCTTGCGCCGCCCGACCGTCTCGACCCGGGCGGTCGCCCGCATCCGGAAGCTGCCCCGGCCGGTCTCGTAGGCGTCGCGGATGCCCTCGAGGCCGATGATCTTGCCGCCGGTCGGCAGGTCCGGTCCCGGCACGAACCGCATCAGCCCGTCGATGTTCGTGTTCGGGTGGACGATGAGGTGCCGCAGCGCCTGCACCACCTCGACGAGGTTGTGCGGCGCCATGTTGGTGGCCATGCCGACCGCGATGCCGGTGCTGCCGTTGACCACGAGGTTGGGGATCGCGGAGGGCAGCACGACCGGCTCGAGCTCGCGGCTGTCGTAGTTGGGCTTGAAGTCGACGGTGTTCTCGTCGATGGACGCCGTCATCGCCACCGCGGCCGGCGCCATCCGGCACTCGGTGTAGCGCATGGCCGCGGGACTGTCGTCAGAACTACCGAAGTTTCCGTGGCCGTCGACCATCGGCACCCGGAGCGACCAGGGCTGGGCCATCCGCACGAGCGCGTCGTAGATGGCGCCGTCGCCGTGCGGGTGCAGCCGGCCCATCACCTCGCCGACCACGCGGGCGCTCTTGACGTGCCCGCGGTCGGGGAAGAGCCGCATGTCGTTCATCGTGTAGAGGATCCGGCGCTGCACGGGCTTGAGCCCGTCGCGGGCGTCGGGGAGCGCGCGGGAGTAGATGACCGAGTAGGCGTACTCCAGGAACGACGAGCGCATCTCGTCGCCGACATCGATGTCGAGGATGTGCTCCTCGAAGTCGTCGGGGAGGTCCTGCTTGGTGGTGCGCCGCGCCATGGCCCCATCCTCTCCCGCGGCGCCTACGCAACTCGCGTTGGCACGCCGCGCACCACCTGGCTGGAACTGGCCCACCGCTGGTCGAGCTTGTCGAGACCGCCGCAGCGTGCCCTGGGAGCCGACCTTGCGGGAATCTCGACAGGCTCGATGACCGGTGGTTCCGTGACCGATACCGGTCAGGCTGGACTTAGGCGCCGGATACGGTGGACAGGTGAGCGGCCCGGACCCGGCGAGCACGGCCACGCTGGCCGGCGAGCCGCCGCGCCACTGGGAGGCTGACGTCGTCCTGCGCGACGGCAAGACCGCGCACCTGCGGCCCATCCGGCCCGAGGACGCCGAGCTGCTGGTGGAGTTCTACGAGCGGGTCTCGGACCGCTCGAAGTACTACCGGTTCTTCTCGCCGATGCCGAACCTGTCCGATCGCGACGTCGCCCGGTTCACCCAGGTCGACCACGACCAGCGGGTGGCGCTCGTGCTGACCCTGCAGGGCCAGCTGATCGCGGTCGGTCGCTACGACGTCGTGGAGCCCGGTGAGGCCGAGGTCGCCTTCCTGGTCGAGGACCAGCACCAGGGCCGCGGCATCGCCCAGATACTGCTGGAGCACCTGGCCCAGGCCGCCCGCGAGCGCGGCGTCGACCGGTTCGTCGCGGAGGTGCTCCCGGACAACCAGCGGATGATCCAGACCTTCCGGGACGCCGGCTACCGCGTCGTCAGTGCCTACGACGAGGGCGTGCTCCAGCTCGAGTTCCCGATCGAGCCGACCGACACCGCGATCGGGATGATGCAGGGCCGTGAGCACGTCGCCGAGGCGGCGTCGATCCACCGGTTCTTCAACCCCACGTCGGTCGCCGTGATCGGGGCCAGCCGCCGCCAGGACACCATCGGCCAGGCCCTGGTCCGCAACCTGGTGACCGGCGACTTCACCGGACGCGTCTACGCCGTGAACCCCAGCGCCCGCGCGGTGTCCGGGCTGCCGACGTACAAGAACGTCACCGACATCCAGGACGACGTCGACGTCGCGATCGTCGCGGTGCCTGCCGAGTCGGTCGAGGACGTCGTGCTCGACTGCGCGGCCAAGGGCGTGCACGGCCTGGTCGTGATCTCGTCGGGCTTCGCCGAGACCGGCGAGGAGGGCCGGCAGCGGCAGCGCCGGCTGGTCGGCCTGTCCCGCTCGTACGGCGTCCGCCTGATCGGCCCCAACGCGCTCGGCATCATCAACACCGACCCGGAGGTGTCGATCAACGCGTCGCTCGCCGGGCTGATGCCCCCGCGGGGCCGGGCCGGGTTCTTCTGCCAGTCCGGTGCGCTCGGGTCGGCGATCCTCGAGAAGGTCCGCAACCGTGGCCTCGGCCTCTCGACGTTCGTCAGCGCCGGCAACCGGGCCGACGTGTCCGGCAACGACCTGCTGCAGTACTGGGAGGAGGACGAGTCGACCGAGGTCGTGATGATGTACCTCGAGTCCATCGGCAACCCCCGCAAGTTCTCGCGGATCGCCCGCCGGGTCTCGCTGCGCAAGCCGATCATCGCCGTCCGCTCCGGCCGCACCACGCAGGGTGTCCCGATGGGCCACTCGGTCCGCAAGATCGCGGCGCCGCCGCAGGCCGTGGACGCGATGTTCAGGCAGGCCGGGGTGATCCAGGTGGACACCCTCGAGGACATGTTCGACGTCGCCCAGCTCGCGGCGCACCAGCCGCTGCCGCGGGGCCGCCGGGTCGCGATCGTGGGCAACTCCGACGCGCTGGGACTGCTGGCCGCGGACGCCGCGTCCGCGGTCGGGCTGGTCGTGAACCGGCAGGTCGCCCTGGACGCCGAGCCCTCGCCCGAGGACTTCGAGGACGCGTTGGACGACGCCATCGACGACCCGGACGTCGACGCGGTGGTCGTGGTCTACATCCCCCCGATCAGCGTGCCCGGCGAGCAGATCGCCAACGTGCTGGCGGCGGTGGGGGAGCAGTCCGACAAGCCGCTCGTCTCGACGTTCCTCGGCACCGAGGGCATTCCCGAGCTGCTCCGCGTCCCCGACGTCGCCGGCTCCACCGCGGGCCGCGGGTCGGTGCCGTCCTACCCCGCGGTCGAGGCCGCTGTCCGCGCGCTCGCGCGGGTGGTCGAGTACGCCATCTGGCTGCGTACGCCGGACGGCGCGGCGCCGGACCCCGGAGCCGTGGACCCGGCCACCGCTCAACAGGTGATCGGGCGGGCGCTGGCGGCGAGTCCGGACGGCGTCGACCTCGACTCCGACGCGCTGACCCAGCTGCTCGCGGCCTACGGGATCGAGCTGTCCGAGGCCCGGCCCGTCACGTCGTTGCGCGCGGCCCAGAAGGCCGGCCGGGAGCTCGGCTGGAACGTCATCCTCAAGGCCACGGCGGAGCGCGTCCGCGAGCGGCCCGACCTCGCGCACGTGTGGCGCAGCATCGACTCACCGGCGGAGATGCGCGACGCCTGGGAGAGCCTGCTCGAGATCGTCGGTGAGCCCGAGGAGGCCGGCTACGTCGTCCAGAAGAACTCGGCGCCCGGCGTACCGATCGCGATCCGGAGCCTCGAGGACCCGCTGTTCGGGCCGGTCGTCTCCTTCGGCATCTCCGGGCCGATCATCGAGCTGCTCTCGGACGTGTCCTACCGGATCCCGCCGATCTTCCAGCACGACGCGGCGTCGATGGTGCGCGAGATCCGCTCCGCGCCGATGCTGTTCGGCTACCGGGGCAGCGAGGTGGTCGACATCGACGAGGTGGAGCGGCTGATCCAGCGGGTGGCCCAGCTGCAGAACGACCTGCCGCAGGTCCGCACCCTCGAGCTCTCGCTGGTGCTGGCCGGGGCGCACGGCGCGACCGTCCTCACCGCCGCGGCCCGGGTCGAGCCGGTCATCGACCCGCGCTCGGACTGGTTCGTGCGCCGGATGCCGGCGGTGCCCGGGGACACCATCCCGGGCTGATCTGCTTTCTGGTCGTGGGAGACTCCACACCATGTCCCTGCGCACCACCGATGACCAGGACCGCAGTCTCGAGCTGCGGGACGCGATCGACCACACCGGCTACTACCCCGACGTGGTCATCGACAGTGTCTCCGCTGCGGTCTCGGGGGAGCGGGTGGTGTCGTTCTACGTCCACCACGAGCCGACGTTCGACCGCGACGAGGTGCGCCGCCACCTGTCGGTCATGGTGCTCACGCCGAGCCGGCTGATCATCGTGCACACCGACGAGCACGCCGGTGACGACCTGCTGCCCGAGCCGTACACCTCCACGTCCTCCGAGGCGATCCGGCTCAGCTCCGTGACCTCGGTCGTCGTGACCCGCATGGTCGCCAACCCTGCCAAGGGTCCGACCACGCCTGCCGAGGCGGTCATCACGCTCGGCTGGGGAGGGGTCAGCCGGGTCGACCTGGAGCCCGCCGGCTGCGAGGACCCGCAGTGCGAGGCCGACCACGGCTACACCGGTGTGCTGGCCTCCGACGACTTCTCGCTTCGGGTCTCGGCCGCGGCGGACGGCCAGGACGCCGTGCCTCGCCTGCTGTCGTTCGCCGAGCAGCTCTCCGCCCGGACCCACGCAAGTTGACCGAGCCCTTCACCGAGCCGGCCTACGGCCATCGGGGGCTCGGTGACGTCGTCCCGGCGATCGGCCGGGCGCTCGGCAGCGACGTACTCGAGGCGCCCACGGGCCTGGTGCTGCCCGAGGCGCCGGCGTTCGTCCTGTTCCTCGTCGACGGGCTCGGGTCGCGGCTGCTGAAGAGGTACGCCGCCGCGGCGCCGTACCTCTCCTCGCTGCTGGCCGACTCCGAACCCGGCACCGCCGGGGTGCCGTCGACGACCGTGACCAGCCTGACCTCGCTCGGCACCGGGCTGACGCCCGGCACGCACGGCCTGGTCGGGTTCACCAGCCGGATCCCGGGCACCGACCGGCTGCTCAACGCGCTGTTCTGGGACAAGTCGGTGGACCCGCTGGAGTGGCAGCCGCACCCGACCGCCTTCTCGCGGCTCACCGACGACGGCGTGCGGGTGGACGTGGTCAACAAGCGGGAGTTCGACCGCAGCGGGCTGACCATCGCGGCGCAGCGCGGCGCGGGCTACATCGGCGCGGACCGGATCGGTGAGCGGATCGCGGGCGCCGTGGTCGGGTCCATGCACCGGCCCTCGCTGACCTACATCTACGACGGTGACCTCGACTGGACCGGCCACAGGTACGGCGTCGACTCGCCCCAGTGGCTCCAGCAGCTCGCCGCTATCGACGCCGAGGCGGTGCAGCTGCGCGAGGCGCTCCCCGACGAGGTGCGGCTGATAGTGGTCGCCGACCACGGCATGGTCGACTCGACGCCGGCCAGCCGGATGGACGTCGATGAGCACGACGAGCTCCGCGACGGTGTGGTGCTGCTCGGCGGCGAGGCGCGGTTCCGGCACCTCTACTGCGCGGACGGGGCGGCGTCGTCGGTCGCCGGCTGCTGGCGCGAGGTGCTCGGCCCGCGAGCGGAGGTGGTGCTTCGTGAGGAGGCCATCGCCCGCGGCTGGTTCGGCCCGGTCACCGAGGCCGTCCTTCCCCGGCTCGGCGACGTCATGGTCGCGGCCCGCGACGACCTGGCGCTGTTCTCGAGCAAGGACTTCGAGTACGAGATGAGCCTGGTCGGCCTGCACGGCTCACTGACCTCGGACGAGATGCTGATCCCGATCCTCGTCGGCTGACTGCGAGCCGTCGTTACTGCATTTCAGTAACGACGGCTCGGCGGTGCTCGACTCCCGGGTCTCGCGGGAGAACGATGCCGACATGATCAGCGTCCCGCTCACCGTGCGCTTCTTCGTCGCCACCGGCACTGCCGCCGTGCTGGTCGGCTGCTCGTCGGGCGGCGGGAGCACCGACTCCACCGACGAGCCCACGGCGGCACCGGCGTCGGCGGCGCCGAGCCCGTCGGAGGATGCTGCGACGCACACCTACCTCGACGCCGTCAACGCGCTCTGCGACGAGCTGCTGCCGAGGGTCGTCGCGGCCACCCACGGCGGCAGCATCGACGTGCCGGCGAGGGAATGGGTGCAGACCTGGCCGGCCCACAAGGCGCTGCTGGACGCGTTCGACGTCGACCTGGCCGCGGTCCAGGTCCCACCCACGGCGGCGCAGCCTGCCCAGGTCATCGAGGACTACGTGTCGTGGGCGACCGACATCGACGACCGCCGGATCGCCGCGGCCCGCCAGGGCGAGGCCGCCTGGCGCGCCGAGGTCACCGCGGAGGCGGACATCACGGACGCCCCGGAGCTCCTCGCCCTCGGTCCGGCCGGCTTCGCCGACAGCTGCCAGGCACGCTGAGCCGCCCCGACGAACGGAGCGAGCATCAGGTGCTCGAGTCACCCGTCAGGCGGTAGCGGCGGCCGGATCGGGCGCAACCGCGGCTGCCGAGGCGCGTTGCCC
>JAWWPK010000037.1:0-4572 GCA_033854925.1 Nocardioidaceae bacterium
CAGACCTGGGTCAGGTGGTGTGCCACCGGCGAGCGCGCGACGATCAGCTCACGAGCCTCCCGCTCGAGGGCGTTCCCGGAGGCGTACTGCTCCCAGCAGCCCCGGTTGCCGCAGGGACAGCGGTGCCCGTCCGGCACCACCTGCATGTGCCCGAACTCGCCCGCCATGCCGTTGGCGCCGCGGTAGACCCGGCCGTCCATGACGATCGCGCCGCCGATGCCGGTGCCCAGCGTGATGCACAGGACGAAGCGGTGCCCGACGCCGGCGCCGAACCGGCTCTCTCCGAGCGCGGTGGTGTTCGCGTCGTTGTCGACGACCACCGGGATGGTGATCCGGCTCGACAGGCGGGCGCGCAAGGGTTCGTCCCGCCACGCCAGGTGCGGCGAGAACATCACCGTGGACCGGCTGGCGTCGACGAAGCCCGCGGCGCCGATGCCGACCGCGGCCACGTCGTACAGCTGCTGCAGCTCGTGGACGAGCTCGACGATGGTGTTCTCGACCCCGACGATGTCGTGCCCCAGGGTGGGCCGGCGGCGGAGCTCGACCACGGTCCCGCTCGAGTCGACCACCCCGGCCAGGATCTTGGTGCCGCCGATGTCGATGCCGATGGTCAGCGGGTCCCAGAGGTTGACCCGCTGACGACGGCTGGCGCGGGTGGCGGCGCGGGTGGGGGATTCGGACACGATGACTCTTCTATCTCGGCTGTCTCAACGCAGTGTCATCGTCGGTCATCTTCGGGCCAGGTCGGCGGCACCGATCAGCCCGGCCCGGTTGCCGAGCCGGGCCTTGCGGATCTCGAGGACGGGCCGGTGTCCGCGGCCGGTGAGCTGGGACTGGAACGCCGCGCGCACTGGTGTGAGCAGCAGGTCGCCGGCCTCGCCCACGCCACCACCGATCACCACGACCGCCGGGTCCAGGACAGCGGTGAGCGAGGCGATGCCCTCCCCGAGCCAGCGGCCCAGCGCGGCCAGCTGCTCGACGGCGAACGGGTCGCCGGCGCGGGCCGCCTCGGTGATCAGGGGCCCGGTGATCCGCTCGGGGTCACCCCCCGCGCTGTCCAGCAGCGACTGGGCGAGCAGCGAGCCGGCGCGGGCGGCGGCTCGGGCCTCGCGGACCAGGGCGTTGCCGCTGGCGTACTGCTCGAAGCAGCCGCGGTTGCCGCAGCCGCACAGCTGGCCGTCGGGCACCACCCGCATGTGGCCGATCTCGGCGCCGACGCCGAACGCTCCGCGGAGCAGCTCTCCGTCGTGCACGATGCCGCCGCCGATCCCGGTTCCGACGGTGACCAGCAGCAGGTCCTCGACGTCGTGGCCGGCGCCGTAGGAGAACTCGCCCCACGCGGCGGCGTTCGCGTCGTTCTCGACGACGACGGGAAGATCGACCCGCGCCTCGAGGTCGGCCTTGAGGGGTACGTCGCGCCAGGCGATGTTGGGCGCGAACATCACCGTCGAGCGGGCCTTGTCGATGTAGCCCGCGGCACCGATGCCGACCGCAGTGATCTCGTGGCGCGACTTGAGCTCGGTCACGAGCTCCTCGATGGCCTTCTCGATGGCCTCGGTGTCGGTCGCCGGCGACTGGACGCGGAGCTCCTCGACGATCGCGCCGTCGTCATCGACGACGCCGCCCAGGATCTTGGTGCCGCCGACGTCGATGCCGCAGGCCAGGCTCATGGGGCGTCCTCGTCCGGGTCGCTGCCGTCCGTCGACTCCGCGTCGAGGTCGATGTGCTGCACCCGGGAGGACGGCGGCTCCGCGGCGCCGGCCGCCGCGAGCAGCCCGGCCGCGGCCTGCAGGAACGTGGACGCCGCCTGGGCGAGCTGAGCCTTCACCTCCGGGCTGGCCTCGCGCACCGCGTGCACGGTCCGGCAGATCGGGCAGTAGAGGCACTCCGCGTCACCCGTGGCGATGTGGTCGTTGACCTCGCGGACCCGGTCACCGACCCTGCCGTTGACGTGGTCGCCGGCCCAGTCGGCCAGCGCGCCCAGCAGCTTCGCGGCCTCGTCGCCGACGCTGCCGACGGGTTCGTCCTGGGGCGGGTTCATCCGACACGCTCCTTCGTGGCCTTGTTGGTGTCGGACGCGGACGGATCCTGGAACGAGACCCGGAGCACGCCCTCGTCGTCGACCCGGGCAGCGGTCACCTGCAACCGGGCCAGGCTGGCGGGAAGGGTGAGCAGCCGGCGGTGGGACCCGACGGTGACCACCAGCTCGTCGCCGCTGCGCGCCAGGTCGACCTGGTCACGGGTGACGAACGGCAGCCGCAGCCGCAGCTGCACGCCCGAGCGGACCGAGACCACCTCGAAGGGGCTGCGGACACCGGACGAGGCGACGGGGTCGGTCCCGTCGTACAGCTCCCGCGCGAGCTCCTCGAGCGCCGCCACGCCGACCGGCTCCGTGGCGCGGTACTCCGAGCGCCACAGGGGCAGGCCCGCGAACGACTGGGTCACCTCGGCGAGTACGGCGTCCTGGGCCAGCACCCAGCCGGCTCGCCAGTCGTCGGCGCCCTCGGCGGGGAAGACCCGGTTGGCGACGACACCGTCGACGCGATAGCCGAACAGCGAGAGGGTGGTGTACGCGCGGCGCGCCTCGGCCAGGACCACGGCCTCGGGGGTGAGCACGATCCGGACGCTGGCGTCCGGTCCGGAGAGCAGGTTGCGGACCTCGTCGAGCTCGGTGTGCAGCCGCTCGACGGCGTCGAAGACGCTGCCGCCGGGCATGGGGACGCCGGCCGCCCGGGTGAGCACCGGCCGCAGCGCCTTCACCACGCGCTGCTGGACCGGGAACACGCGCTGCATGTACCAGCCGAGCGCCTCCGGCAGGGCGAGCAGCCGCAGCGTCTCGGCAGTGGGTGCGCAGTCGACGACGATGAGGTCCCAGTCGTCGGAGAGCGCGTGCAACCGCAGCTCGAGGAGGGCGAGCACCTCTTCTGCGCCCGGGATGACGGTCAGCTCCTCGGCGGCCACCGGGTCCATCCCGGCGGTGTCGAGCACCGAGATCAGGTAGCCCTGGATCTCGGCCCACGACTGCTCGAACCGCAGCTGGGCGTCGACCTGCTGCACGTACAGGTTGTCGGCGACCCGGGTTGGCTCGGGACCGACCGTGGTGCCGAACGCATCGGCCAGCGAGTGCGCCGCGTCCGTGGACAGCACGAGCGTGCGGTGGCCCGCGGCGGCGGCGAGGGCAGCCGTGCCCGAGGCCACGGTCGACTTGCCGACGCCGCCCTTGCCGGTGAAGAGGAGGATGCGCAAGGCGTTATCCGAGCGATTCGACGCGCTTCTTCAGCCCCTTGAGCGCGGTGTCGATGAGGATCTTCTCGCCCTTGCGCTTGAGCATCCCGATCAGCGGGATCGACACGTCGAGGGCCAGCCGGTAGGTCACCTCGGTGGAGCCGCCACCGAGCTCGCGCAGCACATAGGCGCCGTCGAGGGCGCGGAGCATCCTGCCCTCGACCAGTGTCCAGGTGACCTCCTCGTCGCCGTTCCACTCGTAGGCGAGCGTGTACTCGTCCTTGATCGGGCTCACGTCGAGGGCGAAGAACACCTGCTCGGCCCGCCCGTCGTCGTACGACGCCCGGGTCTCGGCCTTGGTCACGCCCTTCGCCCACTGGGGGTAGGCGTCGAAGTCGGCGATGACGTCCATGACCGCGGACGCTGGCGCGTCGACGGTGATGGAGGAAGTGGTCTGCTCGGCCATGTCGAACTCCCTGCGCTCGTCCTCCCCCGACCCCTCACCGCAGCCCTGGGCGCGGCCGGATCGCCGGTCAGCGAGCGTACCGGATGCGCCGGGGCCGAAAACCGCCGCACCGGACCCGGCGGTAACCTCCGCACGTGCGCGAGTACTCCACGCCGCCGACCCTGGAGCTCCCGACGGCCGGCAACCTCACCGACGACGTCGTGACCAACGCGCGCGACCACGCTGCTGACGTGGTCTTCAGCCGCCGGGGCACCGACGGCTGGGGCGGCGTCACCGCCGCCGCGTTCCACGGCGAGGTGACCGCGGTGGCCAAAGGGCTGCTCGCGGCGGGCATCGAGGCCGGTGACCGGATCGCGCTCATCTCCAAGACGCGCTACGAGTGGACGCTGCTCGACTACGCGATCTGGTTCGCGGGCGCCGTGACCGTGCCGGTCTACGAGACGTCGTCGACCAGCCAGGTCGAGTGGATCCTCCAGGACTCCGGGGCGCGCGCGGTGGTCGCGGAGACCCCGGACCACGTCGCCCGGGTCACCGAGGTCCGCTCGGGGCTCACCGAGCTCAACCACGTCTGGTCGATCACCGACAACGCGGTCGACATCCTGACCAGGCTGGGGCAGGACATCACCGACGAGACGCACGAGCAGCGGCGTACGGCGGCCGGCCCGGGCGACCTGGCCACCCTGATCTACACCTCGGGCACCACCGGCCGGCCCAAGGGCTGCATGCTCACGCACGGCAACTTCATGGTCGAGCTCGGTGTGGCCGTCGACGAGCTTCACGAGCTCTTCGACCCCGAGGACGCCTCGACACTGCTCTTCCTGCCGCTGGCGCACGTGTTCGCCCGGATCATCCAGGTCGGCGCCGTCAAGTCCCGGTCCCGG
>JAWWPK010000038.1:0-3538 GCA_033854925.1 Nocardioidaceae bacterium
GTCCACGCTGGCCGCCGAGCACCCCTACCAGGAGTGGTTGCACGCCGGGCTGGTCCACCTCGACGACATCCCCGAGCGCGAGCACATCGTGCACACGCACGCCTCGGTCACCCGCCGCCAGCAGATCTTCGGCTACACCGAGGAGGAGCTGCGGGTGCTGCTCACTCCGATGGCGAACACCGGCGGCGAGGCGCTCGGGTCGATGGGCACAGACACCCCGATCGCGGCGCTCAGCGACAAGCCGCGGCTGCTGTTCGACTACTTCGCGCAGCTGTTCGCCCAGGTGACCAACCCGCCGCTCGACGCGATCCGCGAGGAGCTGGTGACCTCGCTGGAGGGCTCGATCGGCCCGGAGGCCAACCTCCTCGACCCGACCCCCGCCTCCTGTCGCCAGATCGTGCTGCCGTTCCCGGTCTTCTCCAACGACGACCTGGGCAAGATCCGGCACATCAACCGCGACGGCGACATGCCGGGCTTCGAGACCCACATCGCCCGCGGTCTCTACGACGTCGAGGGTGGCGGCACGGCGATGGCGGCCCGGATCGACGAGATCTGCGCCGAGGTCAGCCAGGCGATCGCGGACGGCGCGCGGATCATCGTGCTCTCCGACCGGCACGCGACCCAGGAGGTGGCGCCGATCCCGTCGCTGCTGCTCACCGGCGCGATCCATCACCACCTCGTCCGCGAGAAGACCCGCACCCAGGTCGGGCTGCTGGTCGAAGCCGGCGACGTCCGCGAGGTCCACCACGTCGCGCTGCTCATCGGCTACGGCGCCGCAGCGGTCAACCCCTACCTCGCCATGGAGTCGGTCGAGGACCTCGCCCGCGAGGGCTACTACGTCAAGATCGAGCCCCAGGCGGCGGTCAAGAACCTCATCAAGGCTCTCGGCAAGGGCGTCCTCAAGGTGATGTCGAAGATGGGCGTCTCGACCGTGGCTTCCTACACGGGGGCGCAGATCTTCGAGGCGGTCGGTCTGTCGCAGACGGTGGTCGACAAGTACTTCACCGGCACCACCTCCAAGCTCGGCGGGGTCGAGCTGGACGTGATCGCCGAGGAGGTCGCCCGCCGGCACGCCACGGCATACCCGCGCGGCGGCATCGCGCCGTCGCACCGGGAGCTGGCCATCGGCGGCGAGTACCAATGGCGCCGCGAGGGCGAGCCGCACCTGTTCGACCCCGAGACGGTCTTCCGGCTGCAGCACTCGACCCGGACCGCTCGCTACGACATCTTCAAGATGTACACCAGCCGGGTGGACGAGCAGTCCCAGCGGCTGATGACGCTGCGCGGGCTGTTCCGGTTCAAGGGCGCGCACGTCACCGGCCGCGATTCGATCCCGATCGAGGAGGTCGAGCCGGTCTCCGAGATCGTCAAGCGGTTCTCGACCGGCGCGATGTCCTACGGCTCGATCTCGAAGGAGGCGCACGAGACGCTCGCGATCGCCATGAACCGGCTGGGCGCGAAGTCCAACACCGGTGAGGGCGGCGAGGACGCCGAGCGCCTCTACGACCCCGAGCGGCGCTCGTCGATCAAGCAGGTCGCTTCCGGGCGGTTCGGCGTGACCGCCGAGTACCTCACCAACTCCGACGACATCCAGATCAAGATGGCGCAGGGCGCCAAGCCCGGCGAGGGCGGCCAGCTGCCGGGCCAGAAGGTCTACCCGTGGATCGCCAAGACCCGCTACTCCACACCCGGCGTCGGTCTGATCAGCCCGCCGCCGCACCACGACATCTACTCGATCGAGGACCTGGCCCAGCTGATCCACGACCTCAAGAACGCCAACCCGCAGGCCCGGGTGCACGTGAAGCTGGTCGCCGAGGTCGGCGTCGGCACGGTCGCCGCGGGGGTTTCCAAGGCCCACGCCGACGTCGTCCTGATCTCCGGCCACGACGGCGGCACCGGGGCGGCGCCGATGACGTCGCTGAAGCATGCCGGCGGTCCGTGGGAGCTCGGCCTGGCCGAGACCCAGCAGACGCTGCTGCTCAACGGCCTGCGCGACCGCATCGTCGTCCAGACCGACGGCCAGCTGAAGACAGGCCGCGACGTGGTGGTCGCGGCGCTGCTCGGCGCTGAGGAGTACGGCTTCGCGACCGCACCGCTGGTCGTGTCGGGCTGCATCATGATGCGGGTCTGCCACCTCGACACCTGTCCCGTCGGTGTCGCCACCCAGAACCCCGTGCTGCGGGAGCGCTACACCGGCCAGGCCGACTACGTCGTGAACTTCTTCGAGTTCATCGCCGAGGAGGTGCGCGAGTACCTCGCCGAGCTCGGGTTCCGCAACCTCGACGAGGCGATCGGCCAGGTGGGTTCGCTCGACATGGTCGAGGCGGTCAACCACTGGAAGGCCGCCGGCCTCGACCTGACCCCGATCCTGCACGCGCCCGACCGCGCGGCGTTCCCCGACCAGGACCTGCACCAGACCAAGCAGCAGAACCACTCGCTGGAGAAGTCGCTCGACGTCACCGAGCTGGTGCCGCTGTGCCGGCCGGCGATCGAGAGCGGCGAGCCGGTCCGTGCGCAGGTCGCGATCCGCAACGTCAACCGCACCGTCGGCACGATCCTCGGCCACGAGGTGACCAAGAAGTACGGCGGGGAGGGGCTACCCGAGGGCACCATCGACCTGACCTTCACCGGCTCGGCCGGGCAGTCGTTCGGCGCGTTCGTGCCCCGCGGGATCACCCTGCGGCTGGAGGGCGACGCCAACGACTACCTCGGCAAGGGGCTCTCGGGTGGCCGGCTCGTGGTGCGGCCCGACCGGGCCGCGACGTTCAAGGCCGACGAGCAGATCATCGCCGGAAACGTGATCGCCTACGGCGCCACGTCCGGTCGGATCCACATCCGCGGCGGCGTGGGGGAGCGGTTCTGCGTGCGCAACTCCGGAGCCTGGGCGGTGACCGAGGGCGTGGGTGACCACGCCTGTGAGTACATGACCGGCGGCCGGGTCGCGGTCCTGGGCAAGACGGGACGCAACTTCGCCGCCGGCATGTCCGGAGGCGTGGCGTGGGTGCTCGACCTCAACGAGGGCCGGGTCAACGGTGAGCTGGTCGAGCTCGGCCCGGTCGAGGGCGCGGGTGCGCTGGAGCTCGAGCAGCTGGTGCGCGACCACGCCGAGGAGACCGACTCCGAGGTGGCCGCCGTACTGCTGGCGGACTGGCCGGCCGCGCTGGCTCGGTTCACCGAGGTGATGCCGACCGACTACCGCGTCGTACTCGAGGCCAAGGCCAAGGCCGAGGCCGAAGGACTCGACGAGAAGCAGACCGGCGAGGCGATGATGGAGGCCCTCCATGGGTGACCCCAAAGGCTTCCTCAAGAACGGCGCCGAGGGCGCCACCCGGCGTCCCGTCGAGGAGCGCGTGCAGGACTGGGGCGAGGTCTACCCGGGCGGGATCGGCCGGGCCCTGCTGCCGATCATCTCGACCCAGGCCGGCCGCTGCATGGACTGCGGCATCCCGTTCTGCCACCAGGGCTGTCCGCTCGGCAACATCATCCCGGAGTGGAACGACCTGGTCTGGCGGGACGACTGGGAGGGTGCGATCGAGCG
>JAWWPK010000039.1:0-5866 GCA_033854925.1 Nocardioidaceae bacterium
CTGATGACGCCGGCCGACACCTTCCCCTTCGCTTCCAGCCTGTCCCGCACCAAGCAGGTGGACCACACCATCCCTTATGACGAGGGTGGTGAGACCGGGGTCGGCAACTACGGGCCGATGACGCTCCCCCACCACCGGATCAAGACCCATAGCAGCTGGCAGGTCCAACAACCCTTCCCAGGCATCTACCTCTGGCGCGACCCCCACGGCGCGTTCTACCTCGTCGACCACACCGGCACCCGACGTATCCCCGGCGACACCCGCCGGCCACTGACCATGGAGATCTACCGCCACGCACCCCGCATCGTCTTCAACCTGGTGGCCTAGCCTCCCGCGTTCGCGGTGAAAGACTGCTGTGATGGCAAGCGGAGCGACTCCGGGCCGCGAGGTCATTCTCGAGACGGATCGCCTGCTGCTCAGACCATGGCGAGTGGCCGAGGCAGATGGCCAAGGTCGGGTTCACCGAGACCGATCGGAAGGACGTGGACGCGGTCCACGGCACCACCCTGTTCACCACCCGTCGGCTCTGACGCCACCGGCGTCCTCACAGAGGCGCCACCCGCAGCTCGGGGCAGTGGGAGCACCGTGCCGAGTGTTGGAGCCACTTCACCTTGCAGGTGCCGCACGCCAGATAGACGTGCACCGCGCGGCGGCAGTCGGCCTCCGCGCAGATGATGCTGACTCGGAAGGTGGCGTTGCGACGGCAGCGACCATCGTCGTGCTCGCACTGACACTTCGGCCCGGTGCTCCGTAGCGCCCGCTCCAGCGGGTCGGGTGCGTCGCTGACGGTCTTGGTGCGCTTGCGCTTCTGGGCGGTCCTGCTGGTCATCGCGCCTCCAGTTGTCGGGTTCCCGACAACCTGCGAAGGGCCACCGACGCTCGAGGGGTCCGCGGACGCGTGCTGTGGACACTGGCCCGCGGGCGCCCTCCTGTGGACGGCTTGCGGACGTGGCCGCTACACGAGGCAGGGATCCACGAACCGCCAACCGGCGGCTTCTAGCCCCTGCCTACGCCAGCAGCTCCGCGATCGCGCGAACCTCGTCGGCCGAGTGCAGGCTGAGCAGCAGCGTGGTCACGCCGGTCTCCTCCCACTGCGCGACGCGTTCCTGGACCTCGCCGGCGGTGCCGATGATGTGCATGTCGTCGACGAGCTCGTCGGGGATCAGTGCGGTGGCGCGGTCCTTCTCGCCGTTCAGGTAGAGCTTCTGAACCTCGGCGGCGAGATCCTCGTAGCCCATCCGGACGAAGACCTGGTTGTGGAAGTTCATCTCCTTGGCGCCCATGCCACCCATGTAGAGGGACACGAAGGGCCGCATGGCGTCGATGACGCCGGCCTTCTCCTCGGCACCGGAGACGACCTGGAGGTGGCAGGTGGCGGCGATCTCGAAGTCCGCGCGAGCACGCCGCGCTCCCGGGCGGGCGAACCCTTCGTCGAGCCACGGCTGGTACATGCCGGCCGACTTCGGCGTGTAGAAGATCGGGATCCAGCCGTCGGCGATCTCGGCGGTCTGGGCGACGTTCTTGGGTCCCTCGGCGCCGAGCCAGATCGGGAGGTCAGCGCGGAGCGGGTGCACGATCGGCTTGAGCGGCTTGCCGAGCCCCATCGCGCCCTCGCCGGCGTACGGCAGCGGGTAGTGCGGGCCCTCGTTGGTCACCGGCGCCTCGCGCGCCAGCACCTGGCGGATGATGTCGACGACCTCGCGAGTGCGGGCCAGCGGCTTGGAGAACGGCTGGCCGTACCAGCCCTCCACCACCTGCGGGCCGCTCACGCCCATGCCGAGCACGACCCGGCCGCCGCTGAGGTGGTCGAGGGTGAGCGCGTGCATGGCGATCGAGGTCGGTGTCCGGCCGGACATCTGGACGATCGAGGTGCCGAGCCGGAGCCGGGACGTCTCGCGGCCCCACCAGGCCAGCGGGGTGAACGCGTCGGAGCCCCACGCCTCGGCGGTGAAGACCGCGTCGAAGCCGGACTCCTCGGCCGCCGCCACCAGCTCACCGACGCCCTGCGGCGGCTGCGCGCCCCAGTAGCCGAGCTGCAAACCCAGTTTCATCGCTCACACCTCTCGTGAAGACCTTGCCTCAGATTAGAACGTGTTCTAGTTTGCGTCCATGCCCAGAACTCTCTCGGCGCCCGTCACCGTAGCCTTCGACTACACCCGGTCGACCGGTCCCGTGCTCGGCCGCTTCCTCTCCGGGTTGCGCGACGGCGTGGTGGTCGGTGGCCGTACGTCGGACGGCAGGGTCGTCGTACCGCCCCCGGAGTTCGACCCGGTGACCCACGCCGCCACCGAGGAGTTCGTCGAGGTCGCCGACACCGGCACGGTGACCTCGTGGTCCTGGGTGCCCGAACCGGTCAAGGGCCAGCCCCTCGACCGGCCGTTCGCGTTCGCGCTGGTCACCTTCGACGGCGCCGACGCCCCCCTGCTCCACGCGCTCGACGTCGACTCCCCTGACGACGTCTCGACCGGCATGCGCGTGCGCGTCCGGTGGCGCGCGGAGCGGGTCGGGGCGATCACCGACATCGAGTGCTTCGAACGAGTCCCGTCCGACGCTGCGGAGGTCTCGACAGGCTCGACCAGCGGGGCGAGAGAAACCCTCGATCCTGTCACCGGGATCGTGGTCCCGATCGAGCTGGACTACCTCTACGCCGCCTCGCCCGAGGAGTCGCTCTTCTACACCTCGCTGTCGGAGGGAAAGCTGGTCGGCCAGCGGTGCCCGACCTGCGGCAAGGTCTACATCCCGCCGCGCAGCGCGTGCCCGGCCGACGGGACGCCGACCGCCGAAGAGATCGAGCTGCCGGACACCGGCACCGTGACGACGTTCTGCATCGTCAACGTGCCGTTCCTCGGGCAGCGGATCACGCCGCCGTACGTCTCGGCCTACATCCTGCTCGACGGTGCGGACATCGCGTTCCTGCACCTGATCCTCGACATCCCGGCCGACGAGGTCCGGATGGGCATGCGGGTCAAGGCGGTCTGGAAGCCGCGGGACCAGTGGGGCACCACGATCGAGAACATCGACCACTTCGCGCCGATCGACGAGCCGGACGCGGACTACGAGACCTACAAGCAGCACCTGTGAAGGGCGAGTCGTGAGAGACGTTGCAGTTGTCGGCTTCGCGCAGCGGCAGATGGCCGAGTTCGACGGGTCGCCGACCTGCGTCGAGCTGCTGGTGCCGCTGTTCGCGGAGTGCTACGAACAGACCGGCTGGACGCGCAAGGACGTCGGGTTCTGGTGCTCGGGCTCCTCGGACTACCTCGCCGGGCGGTCCTTCTCGTTCGTCCAGGCCGTCGACGCGATCGGGGTGATCCCCCCGGTCAACGAGTCACACGTCGAGATGGACCTCGCGTGGGCGATGTACGAGGCCTGGCTCAAGATCCAGACCGGCGAGGTGGACACCGCGCTCGTCTACGCGTTCGGCAAGAGCTCGGCCGGCGTGCTGCGACGGACCCTCGCGCTCCAGCTCGACCCCTACACGATGACCCCGCTCTGGCCCGACACCGTGTCGCTGGCAGGGCTGCAGGCCCGCGCGGGCATCGACGCAGGCCTCTGGGACGAGCGGGCGATGGCCGAGGTGGCGAACCGGTCGCTCACCGACGCCGAGAAGAACGAGTACGCGATCCGCAAGGGCGGCTCGTCGGTCGAGGAGCTGCTCGCCCGCCCGATGTACGCCGACCCGTTGCGCAAGCACGACTGCTCGCCGGTCACCGACGGTGCCGCGGCGCTGGTGCTGGCCGCGGGGGACCGGGCGCGCGACGTGGCCGACCGACCGGCCTGGATCACCAGCCTGGCGCACTACGTGGACCCGATGAGCATGGGCACCCGGGACCTGAAGCGCTCCCCCAGCGCCGCCAGGGCGGCAGCGGCGTCCGACCTCGGGGGGATCGAGGTGGCCGAGCTGCACGCCCCGTTCAGTCATCAGGAGCTGATCCTCCGCTCCGAGCTGGGCCTGGCCGACGACGTACGCATCAACCCGTCGGGCGGCGCGTTGACCAGCAACCCGATGTTCTCCGCCGGCGGCATCCGCGTCGGCGAGGCGGCGAAGCGGATCTGGTCCGGCGAGGCGTCGAAGACGCTGGGCCACGCCACCTCCGGGCCCGCGCTGCAGCAGAACCTCGTCTGTGTGATGGCCAGTGAAGGGCAGGGCAAGTGATGGGCAAGCAGCCGGCCGCCGTGATCGGGATCGGCCAGACCCACCACCGCGCCAAGCGTGAGGACGTCTCGATGGCGGGGCTGTGCCGCGAGGCGATCGACCGCGCCCTCGAGGACGCCGGGATGGGCCTCGACGAGGTCGACGCGATCGTGGTCGGCAAGGCACCGGACCTGTTCGAGGGCGTGATGATGCCCGAGCTGTTCCTGGCCGAGGCGCTCGGCGCGGCCGGAAAGCCGCTGCTGCGCGTGCACACCGCCGGCTCGGTCGGCGGCTCGACCGCGATCGTCGCCTCCTCGCTCGTCCAGGCCGGCGTGCACAAGAAGGTGCTCACGGTCGCCTACGAGAAGCAGTCCGAGTCCAACGCGATGTGGGCGCTCTCGGTCCCGATCCCGTTCAACATGCCGGTCCACGCCGGCGCGGGTGGCTACTTCGCCCCTCACGTGCGGTCCTACATCCGTCGTTCCGGGGCTCCGAACCACATCGGCGCGATCGTGGCCGCCAAGGACCGGCAGAACGCGCTCAAGAACCCCTACGCGCACCTGAAGAACCCGGACACCACGGTCGAGTCGGTGCTGGCCTCGCAGATGCTCTGGGACCCGATCCGGTACGACGAGACCTGCCCGTCCTCCGACGGCGCCTGCGCCCTGGTGATCGTCGCCGAGGACGAGGCTGCCCGGTCGTCCAACCCGGCCTGGATCCACGGCACCGTGATGCGCTCCGAGGCCACCTCGGCCGCCGAGCGCGACCAGGTGAACCCCCAGGCCTCCCGCGACGCCGCGGCCGCGCTCTGGAAGCAGGCCGGCATCACCAGCCCGATCGACGAGATCGACATGGCCGAGATCTACGTCCCGTTCTCGTGGTTCGAGCCGATGTGGCTGGAGTCCCTCGGCTTCGCCGAGCCGAACGGCGGCGGCTGGAAGCTCACCGAGTCCGGCGCCACCGCGATGGACGGCCGGCTCCCGATCAACTGCTCCGGCGGCGTGCTCTCCTCGAACCGGATCGGCGCCTCGGGCATGCTCCGCTTCGGCGAGGCCGCGCTGCAGGTCCGCGGCGCCGCCGGCGAGCACCAGGTCGACGGCGCACGGAAGGCGCTCGGCCACGCCTACGGAGGCGGCTCGCAGTTCTTCGCGATGTGGGTGGTCGGCGCGGAGAAGCCGACCAACTAGGTCGCCGCACCCTGGCCTGGTTCGCGGGAAGACCCTGGGACACAAACCAGGGTCTCCACGGATCCGCTGGGACGCCGCATGGGTCACGGTTGACTCGTGAGCATTCGCCGTAGCACTCAACCCGCGTCCCCCGTTGTCTCGGGTGCCAACACGAGGCCGATTCGAGCATGGAGTGTTGCGGTCATCACGGTCGGCGTTCTTGTGGTTGCGGCCTGCTCCGCGGACGATCGCGGGGCCGGCGAGGCGTCATCGGCTCCCAGCGGGCCTGGGACCTCCGGGTCGACGGCGTCGGACTCGAGCAGCTCGGCCGAGCCGAGCCCAGTCCCACCGTTCCCCACCGGAGGCCCCGTCCCGGCCGGACTGATGGTGTTCACCAGGGCCGGCGGCTCCTACGAGGACGACACGCCGTTCGTGAGTCGCCTCGACGGGTCGCAGGAGCGTCAGATCGGTCCTCCCGACACCTGCTGCGTCCGCCTCTCTCCCGACGGCAACTCGGTCCTCGGCTCCGTCGTCACGAAGGACGGGCGGATCACAACCGGAGTCTTTC
>JAWWPK010000040.1:0-2516 GCA_033854925.1 Nocardioidaceae bacterium
GTCGTGGACGTGACGCCCGAACAAGGTGTCCTTGGGAAGGCCGCCCTGCACCCGGAGGACGACGGCCAGCAGCGGCGGCCCCACGACGCAGACGAGGAAGAGCAGGCGCACCCGCTGCTGCGCGACCAGCTTGCGCAGCTCCCAGGGCAGGACCTTCATGAGGCCAGATCCAGGAAAGCCTGCTCGAGGGTGAGGGCCTCGTGCACGAGGCTGCGTACGGCGATGCCGTGAGCGGCCAGCCGCAGGACGTAGTCGTCCAGCTGGACGGTGGACGCCTGGACGGTCAGGCCCCCTCCCCGTCGTGGTTCCACGGCCACGCCGGCGGGGACGTATGCCCCCGCCGCGGCGTCGTCGCTGGTGGTGAGCAACGCGCGGTCGGACCGTCCGCGCAGGTCGACCACCGTGCCCGACCACACCCGCCGTCCAGCAACGACGACGCTGATGTCCTGACAGGTCGCTTCGACCTCGGAGAGGTCGTGGCTGCACAGCAGCACCGTGAGCCCGGATGCCGCGAGCTCCCGGATGAGCTCGCGCAATGCCCGCGCCCCGCTGGGGTCAAGCCCGTTGGCGGGCTCGTCGAGCACGAGCACATCGGGCTGCCGCATGAGGGCCGCGGCGATGCCGAGCCGCTGCCGCATGCCGAGGGACCAGCCGGCGACCTTGGTCGCTGACCGGTCGGCCAGCCCAACCCGCGCGAGCGCCTCACCGACATCTCCCGGGACGTCGTCGAGCCCGGCCAGCAGGTCGAGGTTCTGCCGGCCGGTGAGGTAGGGGTAGGCGCCGGGCGCCTCGACGAACCCGCCGACCGTTCCCTGGATCTGCAGTTCACCGCCGTCGAGGCGAACCAAACCGAGCAGGCTGCGCAAGAAGGTGGTCTTGCCCGCGCCGTTCGGACCGAGCAGGCCGTGCACCGTTCCGCGCGCGACCTCGAGGTCCAGCCCGTCCAGGGCAGGTACGTCGCCGTACGCCTTCTGCAGCCCCTGCGCTCGGATCGCCAGCACAGCCGAAGAGTCCGTCACATGGGGTCCTTGCGGGAGGCGCTGTGGACATGCATCCGCTCGCCCGGCCGGCCAAAGACGCTCAGCACCTCGGCGGACTGCTTGCCATCACTGCCGAACCAGTGCGGTACGGCGGTGTCGAACTCGACGACTTCTCCCTGGCTGAGCAGGACGTCCTGCTTCCCCAGGATGAGACGCATCCTCCCAGCCAGGACGTAGAGCCACTCGGAGCCATCGTGAACGCGCAGCTTGGGCGATGACTGCGTGGCCGGGATCAGGATCTTCCAGGCCTGGACGCCGCCTGGCTTTCCCGCGAGGGGAAGCACAGTGCGCCCGTGCACCCGGCGGGGCTTGAGGCGAATGCGTGGATCCCCGACGTCGGGAGCTCCGACGAGGTCGTCCAGCGGCACGCCGTAGACCTGCGCGAGTGGGAGCAGCAGCTCGAGGCTCGGCCGACGCTGCCCGGTCTCCAGTCGCGACAACGTGCTCTTGGAGATCCCCGTCCGCTCGGACACGTCCGCCAGGCTGGCCCCTCGCTGCGCACGAATCCGGCGCAGTCGAGGAGCGACGAGCTCGAGGGCTGCAGCGATCGACGACGCATCTTCCACCGAGGTGATGCAACGCGGCTTTCCCGGAAATGGCAACAACCTTTGGTGGTCGCTGCTCAGGCGAGCAGCCTTCGCGTCATGAGCGAATGCGACGTCCTTGTTGTCGGAGGTGGCGCGGCTGGTCTTTCCGCCGCGTTGGTGTTGTCCCGTGCCCGGCGCCGGGTCGTGGTGGTGGATGCAGGTGAGCCGCGCAACGCGCCCGCGGCGCACATGCAGGGCTTCCTGTCGCGAGACGGCGTCTCGCCGGTGGAGTTCCTGGCTGCCGGACGGGCGGAGGTGGAGGGCTACGGCGGTCGCGTCCTTCGCGGACGTGTGACCAGCATTCGCCCCATCTCGGACGGTTTCGACGTCCGGCTTGCCGAGGGTCCCGCCATGACCGCCCGCCGGGTGCTCGTCGCTACCGGCCTCCGTGACGTGCTTCCAGAGATCGCGGGCGTCGCGGATCGTTGGGGCCGGGACCTGCTGCACTGCCCCTACTGCCACGGCTACGAGGTCCGCGACCAATCACTTGCTGTCCTCGGCGGTTCGGCCGAGGCCGTGCAGCACGCCCAGCTCATCCGGCAGTGGTCACCCGACGTGGTGCTGTTCCCGCACACCGACCGGCTCACAGCGGACGCCCGCGAGCAGCTGACAGCCCGAGCCGTCGGCATCGTGGACGGTTCCGTGAGCCGCCTCGTCGTCGAGGACGACCACCTCACCGGCATCGAGATGGAGGACGGGCGCGTCATCAGACGTTCGGCCGCCTTCGTTCGGCCGCGGTTCGTCCCCAACACCGACCTGCTGACCGAGCTCGGGTGCGCAGTGGACCAAGAGGGCTGGGTCACTGCCGATGCCGGCGGGCGTACGAGCGTGCCCGGAGTGCGGGTGATCGGCAACGCAGCCGACCCACGCGCGCAGGTCATCACTGCCG
>JAWWPK010000041.1:0-12799 GCA_033854925.1 Nocardioidaceae bacterium
TCGAGCGCGCGCAGCAGGGAAGACCGCGTGGTGGCGCGCGAAGCCAGCTGGCCGGAGTCATGAGGAGCGGGTGTGGCCAGGTCGGGACGCGCGGTGAGCAGCCGGGACAGCCGGTCGTCCGGCCAGCCCCGCAGCTGGTCGGCGAGCGATCGGTACCCGTCGGTGGCCATCCGACTGATTCTAGGGCGCGGCCGGGGACGCCCGGGCGGCGCCAGACGCCGCCCAGGCACGCACGCTGGCGGCGTTGCCGACGATTGGAAGACGCCCAGTCTGCCTGCACGCCGGCGCCTGGCCATCGCACGACCTGGACGACGCTGGCATCCACCGGGGGTCCCCAGCCACGCCCTAGTAAGCCGTCCGCAGTGGTGACCCAGGTCGAGCTCCATCACGGAGCCGCCACGGATGTCGGGCTCCTGCGCGAGGCCAACGAGGACGCCTTCCTGGTCGCGCCGCCCGTCTTCGTCGTCGCCGACGGCATGGGCGGCCACGACAACGGCGACGTCGCGAGCCGGATCGTGGTCGAGGAGTTCGCGCGGCTTGCCGAGGAGGGGTACGAACCGACCCGCGGCACCGAGGCCGTCGCCGCGACGCTCGAGGCCAGTCAGCGCCGGCTGGCCGAGTACGCCGCGCCCGACGGCCCCGGGCCGCACCGGATGCCGGGCACCACCGTGGTGGCTGCCCTCCTGGTCGAGGACCGCGGCGCCCCGGCCTGGCTGCTCGCCAACCTCGGCGACTCGCGCATCTACGCCGTCAGCGGCGGCGAGCTGCGCCAGGTCAGCGTCGACCACAGTGTCGTCCAGGAGCTGGTGGACTCCGGCGAGATCACCCCCGCCGAGGCGCTGGACCATCCGGAGCGCCACGTCATCACCCGCGCGCTGGGCGGTCCGAGGCTGGAGCCGGCGGACTTCTTCGTGCTGCCGGTGTCCGAGGCGGAGCGGCTGCTGTTGTGCAGCGACGGGGTCAGCGGCCTGGTCGACGACGACCGGATCGCCGCGATCCTGACCGAGAGCTCCGACCCGCGCGATGCCGCCGACCGGCTGGTCGAGGCCGCCCTGGACGCCGGGGGCGACGACAACGCCACCGCGGTGGTCGTCGATGTGGTGGGATTGGTCCCCGATCAGGCCTACGACTCCGAGCGACAGCGGGCGAGTCTCGAGCAGAAACTGGGAGCATTGCCGTGAACGCAGTCGGCGACCCCTCGGGCGACCTCACCAGCGAACCCGTGCGCTCCTACCGGCCCGGCGAGTGGTTCGGGATCGTCGGCGAGCGCGCCGTGGTGATCCTCCCGCCCACGGAGAAGCCGCGGGTGGCCGCGCTCTGGGAGCTCGTCGACGGCGGTGCGGGCTTCGACGTCACGCTCGACGCACTCATCTCCGGCGGGCTGCGCGACCTGCCCGCGTTCGTGCTGGTCAGCACCGGCGAGGGCGAGACCAGGGTGGTGATCCGCGGCCCGGCCCGCGCCGAGTTCCAGGTCGATGGCGAGACCGTGCATCTCGAGGGGTCCGACGCCACGACGTGGGTGGAGCGCTCGATGGTCGAGGTCGAGCGGATGAGCATCCAGCTGCCCGACGACCAGCCCGACGACGAGCTGCCGTCGTACGTCGTGGACGGCGGGCTGTTCCGCATCTCGCGGCTCGACGAGGCGCCGGCGCACGACGGTCCCGACGAGATCGCGGAGGAGCCGGCCTACGAGCGCGAGTTCCCGTTGCCCGGTGAGGAGCTCGTCGAGGAGGAGGACGAAGACGTCGCCGACGAGTACGCCGTGGGCGAGCCCGAGGAGGGCGCCGTCCGGTCGCCGGAGCCGCCGGACTGGATCCCCGAGCCGCCGACGCTCCCGCCGCCGCCCCCGCTTCCTCCCGTGCTGCAGCCGATGCCGGATGCGCCGCCCACCGAGGCGATGCCCGAAGGTCCACTCCCCGAGACCGACCACGACGGGCTCACCGTGATGGGTGCCTGGGAGCCGCCGCCGGCCGAGCCGCCCGGCATCCCCGGACAGCCACCCGCACCCGACGTGACCGTGCCGGTGGCCCGGCTGCAGATCTCGAACGGCGACGAGGTCGACGTGGACCGGGCCCTCGTGATCGGACGAGCGCCCGAGGCGCGTCGGTTCAACGACACGGAGCAGCCGAGGCTGATCACGGTGCCGAGCCCGCACCTGGAGATCTCCTCGACCCACATCGAGGTCCGGCCGGGCACCGGCGCCGACCACGGGAGCGCCGTCGTGACCGACCTGGGCTCCACCAACGGGACCGTGCTCGTGCAGCCCGGACTCGGGCCCGAGGACCTGGCGCCCGGCGTGGCGGTGCAGCTGATCCCGGGTGCGATCATCGACCTGGGCGACGGGGTGACCATCAAGGTCACCAGTCCTTGACCGGCCCATGAGCGATGTCGCCCCCGATGCTCCCGCGACCGAAGCGCTGACCACCGACCACGTGGCGGCCGCCGGCGCGGACCGGCGCTTCTACGCGTTCGTGATCGACCGCATCGTCGCCTGGGGCGTGTGCGGCGGCGAGGCGTACGCCGCCTACACCTCGCTCATCGAGCCCGGCCGCGTCTGGACCGGCGTCGCGGCGATCGCAGGCACCGTGCTGCTGGTCGGGCTGCTCAGCTCGATGCTGGTGGGCCTCTTCGGCGTCACGCCCGGCAAGGCCCTGGTCGGGATCCGGGTGCTGTCCTTCGAGGACGCCCGGCCGATCGGTGTCTGGCGCGCCATGCTGCGGACCCTGCTGCTCGGTGTGGCGACATTGCCGACGCTCGGGTTCGGCGCGGCCGCGCTGGCCTGGACCGCGATGGTCGACCCGAGCGGCTGGCGCCGCGGCTGGCACGACCTGCGGACCGGCTCAGTGGTGGTCGACGTACGCCCGCTTCCGGTGGTCGAGGAGCCCGACGAGGAAGCGCCGCGGCAGGTCGTCAACCTCACCGCGATGCGGCTGGTGCCGGCGTCTCCGACGCCGCCCCGCCGGATCCCCACCAGGGGCAAGCGGCCGCCCGCACCACCGCCCGAGGCGCCGCCCCCGGTCCCGTCCACGGTCACGCCGCGACAGGGGCTGGGCTGGCCGCTGGTCGGCGAAGGGCCGGCCGACAGCTCGCCGACCCCCTCCGATGCTCCGGTGCGCGGGCCGCGCCCGACCGCGCCCCCGGCCGCCCCGCAGGGCGACCGCACCCAGCCGCGCCCGCCCCACGCCGCTGCGCCGCCGGCCCGGTGGCAGGTCGCGTTCGACACCGGCGAGCAGTTCGAGGTGCGCGGCCTGACCCTGGTCGGCCGACGCCCCGAGCCGCGGTCGGGCGAGCCGGTGAAGCGGCTGGTCACCCTGCCGTCCGACGACATGAGCCTGTCCAAGACGCACGCGCAGTTCCAGGTGGTGCCCGACGGGGCTCTCGTGGTGATGGACCGTGGCTCCACCAACGGCTCGATCATGATCCGCGCGGGCGTCACCAAGCGGCTGGTGGGCGGCAAGCCCGCCACGTTGCGCGACGGGGACCGGGTGCGGTTCGGTGACCGCGAGATGGGCGTCAGCCGGCTCCCGTAGGGATCTCGGCCTACCCCGACTCGCTCGTCCCCGTTAGGTTCTGACCGTGACCTTTGAGTACTCGCGGACCGTGACCACCTCAGCCACTGCCCACGATGTGTGGGCACTGTGGAGCGATCCTGGTAGCTGGCACTGCTGGGACCCGTCGGTGGAGTCCGTGGCGCTGGAGGGCCACTTCGCCGAGGGCGCCATGGGCATGATGGTGCTCACCGGTGGCATCGAGGTGCCGGTGACCCTCGAGCTCGTCGAGCCGGGCGCGCGCTACCTCGACCGACTCGAGATGGGCGAGCTGCGGATCCACATCGACCACGTCGTCAAGGACTCCGACACCGGGGCCGAGGTGACCGTCAGCACCTTCGTGACCGGCCCGGGGGCCGAGGACATCGGCCCGATGGTGACCGCCGACTCGCCGAAGGCCATGGACGCCCTGTGCGCCATGGCCGAGGGTCGCTAAGCCTCCACGTGCTCGCCGAGCGCCGCCGCGACGGCGGCCTCGGCGTGGGTCCGCATCGAAGCGAGCACGGGTAGCGGCGCGTCCTCGGGGCGGACCAGCAGCTCGATCTCGGTGCAGCCCAGCACCACCGCCTCGGCACCCTGGTCCCGAAGCCGGGCCAGGATGGCGGCGTACGACGCCCGCGACTCGTCGCGCACGATGCCCCGCGTGAGCTCGTCGAAGATCACCCGGTCGGTCTCGGCGCGGTCCTCGGGGCCGGGGACCTCGACGGTGAGCCCGTGCCGGGCCAGCCGGCCGACGTAGAAGTCCTCCTCCATCACCCACCTGGTGCCGAGGAGGCCGACTCGTGACCAGCCCAGCGCGAGAGCACGGTCCGCGATCGCGTCTCCGATGTGCAGCAGCGGGACGTCGATCGCGTCCTGGACGTCGTCGGCGACGCGGTGCATCAGGTTGGAGCACAGCAGCACCAGGTCGGCGCCGGCCAGCTCGCAGTGCTGGGCGGCCTCGATCAGCAGCCGCGCGGCGCCGTCCCAGTCGTCGGCCTCCTGGCAGGCCCGGACCTCGGCGAAGTCGAGGGACTGCAGCGCGATCTTCGCCGACGCGTGGCCGCCCCGGCGCTCGGCCACGAGCTCGTTGACGAGGCGGTAGTACTCCACCGTCGAGTGCCAGCTCATGCCACCGATGAGGCCGATCGTCTGCATGCCTCCATTCTTGCCCCGACGGGTTTCCCGCAGACTGTCGTATCGCGCGCCGGCTCTTCGTGGAGTGGGTAAGAGCAAGGCACCCACGATCTGAAAGAGGACTCGAAATGCGCACCCTGTATGTCACCGAGTTCATCTCCCTGGACGGCGTCGTCGAGGCGCCCGGCGGTGAGGAGGGCTACCGGCACACCGGATGGACCTTCGACATCGACCAGGACCCGACGATGTACGAGTTCAAGTCCGAGGAGACCTTCGGCGCCGAAACGCTGCTGCTCGGCCGAACGACGTACGAAGGCTTCTCGGCGGCCTGGACCCAGCGCGAGGGCGACTTCGCCGACAAGTTCAACACGATGCAGAAGGTCGTCGTGTCGACCACGCTGAACGACCCGACCTGGAACAACACCACGGTGGTCCAGGACCTCGACGCCGTGCGCGCCCTCAAGGAGGGTGACGGCGGCCCGATCCAGGTCGCAGGGAGCCCCACGCTGGCGCAGTCCCTGCACAAGGCCGGTCTCGTCGACCACTGGAACCTGATGGTGTTCCCGGTCATCCTCGGCAGTGGCAAGCGGCTGTTCCCGACCGACGCCGAGGACAAGCAGAAGGTCGCTCTGCGCGAGTCACGGACCTACGCGAACGGCGTCCAGCTCAACGTGTTCGACACGGTGCGCTGACCGCGAGGCCCGATCAGGCTCGCCACTCGTCCCGGAGCAGCGCCCAGACCTCGAGGTCGTGGAAGTCCTCACGCACCTTGAACGCTTGCCGCAGGGTGCCCTCGTGAACGAAGCCGAGCCGACGCGGGATCGCGCGGCTCGGCTCGTTCGCGGGCGCGCAGCGCCACTCCACGCGACGGAGCCCGCGCTCCACGAAGGACCACTCGATCATGGCCTCGACGGTCCGGGTGACGATGCCCTGACCGCGAGCCTCCTTCGCGAGGAAGACGCCCAGCTCGGCGATGCCGGCGCCGGCGTTGATGCTCGGGAACATGGTCCCGCCGACGAGCACGTCGTCGAGCCACAGGCCGAAGATCCGCCCCTTGTCCGCGGCCCGCCCCTCGGCCAGGCTCGTCAGGAACTTCGAGGTCCGCTCGGCGGACTCGAAGTGCTCCCACGGGAGCCACTCGTAGAGATCAGTGCCGGAGCGCTGGAAGAACTCGGCCAGCTCGTCCGCGTGCCAGGGCTCGAGGTCGCGAACCTGAGCCGGCCCGACCTGCATGCTCAACATGCTTGCGACGCTACGCGGGACCGGCCGGTGTCTACCCCGCCGGGTCAGGTACGTCGTCGAACGCGCCCGGCGTGTGCACGATGTGCGCGCGGCCGAGCGGCCAGGCCAGCGCGAAGACCTTGCCGACGACGTCGTCCACCGGGACGTAGGCGGCTTCCGGATCGCACTTGGTGGCGTTGGGCCGGCACAGGTGCACCGAGGAGTCCGCGGAGTCGTCCCGGTTGTCGCCCATCACGAACACCCGGCCGGCCGGGACCGGGCCCGCGGTCCAGTTGCAGTCCATCTGGCCGCTGGGCATCGGGCCGTCACAGTTGCCGGTCCCTCCCTTGCCCGTCTGGGGCTGGATGAACGCGTCCTCGTCGATCGGCTGCCCGTTGACCAGGATCCGGCCCTGGTCGTCGCAGCACTCGACCACGTCGCCGGCGACGCCGATGACGCGCTTCACCAGGTGCCCGCCGGTCGGGTAGAGGCCGATCTTCGCCAGCCCGCGCGCCATGAACGACATCGGCTGTGCGGACTCGAGGCCGTTGAGCCAGCCGCCCGGGTCGTCGAAGACGATGACGTCGCCTCGTTTGGGCCCACCGCTGCCCCAGTACGACGGCTTCTGCACCAGGATCCGGTCGTTGACGATGAGGCCGGGCTCCATCGACTCCGACGGGATGTAGAACGACTGGACGAAGAAGGTCTTCACGACCAGCGCCAGGACGATGGCGAAAGCCAGCAGGAGCACGGTCTCCCGAAGTGCCTTGAACGGCGTCTGCTTCTGCTCGGACTCGACCGGGTCCGGGTCCGTGCTGGTCACATCGGCAGACCCTACCTACCGCCAACCAACCCGGCGTACGTTCGGCAGCATGGCCCCGTCAACGGCAGAGTCGTACGCGAAGGGTGAGCTCGAGCCGCCGCTGCTCGAGCAGACCATCGGCGAGAACTTCGAGGCAACTGTCGCCGCCCATCCCGACCGCGAGGCGCTGGTCGAGTTCGCCACCGGGCGACGGTGGACGTGGGCCGAGCTCAACCGCGACGTGGACGCGCTGGCCATCGGCCTGGTCCGGGCCGGGATCGGCAAGGGCGACCGGGTCGGGGTGTGGTCGCCCAACTGTGCCGAGTGGACGCTGACGCAATACGCCACCGCGAAGATCGGGGCGATCCTGGTCAACATCAATCCGGCGTACCGCACCCACGAGCTCGCCTACGTGCTCAGGCAGTCCGGGGTCAAGCTGCTCATCTCCGCCACCGAGTTCAAGACCAGCAACTACAAGGAGATGGTCGAGGAGGTGCGCGACGAGGCCGGCCTCGAGCAGGTCTGGTACGTCGGCAGCGCCGAGTGGACCGACCACAACGTCAGTGACCCCGGCGTCACCCTGCTCGAGCTCCTCGACTACACGATCGAGCCGGACGACCCGATCAACATCCAGTACACGTCGGGCACCACGGGCTACCCCAAGGGCGCCACGCTCAGCCACCGCAACATCCTCAACAACGGCTACCTCACGACCGAGCTGATCAGCTTCACCCACGAGGACCGGCTCTGCATCCCGGTGCCCTTCTACCACTGCTTCGGCATGGTGATGGGCAACCTCGGCTGCACCAGCCACGGCGCCACCATGGTGATCCCGGCCCCCGGCTTCGACCCCGAGATCACGCTTCGGGCGATCGCCGCCGAGAGGTGCACCGGCGTCTACGGCGTCCCGACCATGTTCATCGCGATGCAGAACCACCCAACGTTCGCCGACCACGACCTGTCCAGCCTGCGCACCGGGATCATGGCGGGCTCGGTCTGTCCGGTCGAGGTGATGAAGCGCTGCATCAACGACATGCACATGCCCGAGGTCGGCATCGCCTACGGCATGACCGAGACCTCACCCGTCTCGTGCCAGACCCGGGTCGACGACGACCTCGACCGCCGTACCTCCTCGATCGGCCGGGTGCACCCGCACCTCGAGGTCAAGATCGTCGACCCCGCCACCGGCGCGACCGTCGAGCGGGGCCAGCCGGGCGAGTTCTGCACCCGGGGCTACTCGGTGATGCTCGGCTACTGGGAGGACCAGGAGAAGACCAGCGAGGCGATCGACGCGGAAGGCTGGATGCACACCGGCGACCTCGCCGAGATGCGCGAGGACGGCTACTGCAACATCGTCGGCCGGATCAAGGACATGGTGATCCGCGGTGGCGAGAACATCTACCCGCGCGAGATCGAGGAGTTCCTCTACCAGCACCCCGACGTCGAGGACGTCCAGGTGATCGGCGTGCCGGACGAGAGGTACGGCGAGGAGCTCTGCGCCTGGATCAAGCTGAAGGCCGGCGCCGAGCCCCTGGACGCCGACGCCGTCCGCGCGTTCTGCGACGGCCGGCTCAGCCGCTACAAGATCCCGCGCTACGTGATGCTCGTCGAGGAGTTCCCGATGACCGTCACCGGCAAGATCCGCAAGGTCGCCATGCGCGAGGAGTCGGCGGAGCAGCTCGGCCTCGGCTGACCGCCACCATCCCTGCGGCCGGTGCGGGGCACTAGCGTGAAGGAGTGCTGCCCGACGGAGAGGAGCACGTCAGCGCGGCGGAACTGAGGACGGCGTTCGGCGTGACCGAGGAGGACATCGCCCTCAACGCGCAGGGTCTCCTCGGGCCGAGCCAGCAACACCGGCTGCGCCGGATGGGGATGCTCAACGGCCTTTTGACGCTTCTGGTCTGCGTCGGTCTGGCGGCGATCTGGCTCGCCGTCGTCCAGCGCCCGATCCAGTGGTGGCAGTGGCTCCTGGTGGCCGGCCTCGAAGCGGCGGTGCTCGTTGCCGCTGCCCGCTGGATCCGCAGGCTGCTCGTGGCGGCGCGGGAGGGTGTCGTCGTGCGGCACTCCGGGCCGATCCAGGCCTATGCGCGCGGCGGCAGGCACCTCGTGGTCGCCGAGCTGACGTACAACGTGCCGATCCCGCTGAGACGGCTGGTCCAGGGCGCGTCCTACGACGTGTACGTCGTCGAGCTGCCGGCCATGGTGGTGGCGATGGTGCCTACGGCTCCGGGTCCCGGGAGCTGACCCACGCCGGGTGCTCCTTCTCCGCCCAGCGCCGGGTGACCCGCCCGGTGCGCATCCCGTCGCGGGCCTCGGGGTCGCCGATCGCGAACCACAGGTGGCCGAGCACCAGGAGCCCGAGTGCGAGCGCGAACCAGTCATGGACGAACGTCGCGCCGGTCCGCCAGGCCAGCCGGACGAGGCCGGTCCAGAACATCAGCGTCCCGGTCCCGAGCAGCACCACGATGGCGCCGGCCGTGAGCGAGGCGTTGAGCTTCTGTCCGGCGTTGAACTTGCCGACCGCGAAGGACCCGTCCCGCCGGTTCTTCGACCGGAGCCAGCGCCAGTCCTCCCGCGAGAACCTGTTGAGGACCCGGAGGTCGGCGCGGTACCCCGAGGAGACGAGCCCGAGCAGCAGCGGAGCGGGCAGCGCGTACCCGGCCCAGACGTGGATCAGCTCGACGGCGTGGCGATGGCCGATGGCCAGCGAGATCGGGCCGTAGTAGAGGACGAACGCGGTGACCAGACAGGCGCCCATGAGCAGCCCGGTTGCCCGGTGCACCCACCGCTCGCCCGGCGTGAACCGTGCGACGGTCGGCCCGGGCTCACTCACGGATCGTCCCGTCGACGTCGTAGCCGCGGTGCTCCCAGTAGCCCGGCACCTCGTCCTCGGTGAGCTCGATCCCGGAGAGCCACTTGGTGCTCTTGTAGCCGTACTGCCCGTCGACGTACATCCGGACCGGCCCGCCGTGGTCGTGGCTGACCGGAACGTCGAGCATCTCGAGGGCGACGATCACCCGGGACTTCCGGGCGTCCTCGAGGCTCAGGCTCTCGGTGTAGGCGCCGTCGAACGAGCGGAACCGGACCGCCGTGGCAGTCGCGGACGGCCGGGCGCGGTCGAGCAGCTCGGAGAGCGGTACGCCGGCCCAGTGCACGCCCGGGACCACCCAGCCGGTCACGCAGTGGAAGTCGCTGGTGAACGAGGTCTGCGGCAGCGCCCGCAGGTCGGCGAGCCGGTAGGTGGCCGGCTGCGCGACCAGCCCGGACACCCGCAACCGGTAGGTCTTCTCGTTCCGCGTCGCGACCCCGCCGGTCACCGAGTAGAAGCGGAACACCGGGCCCAGCGGCAGCGTGGAGAGCAGCCCGGTCGGGTCGTGGAGCTCGACCGGTGCCAGCCACTCCGAGAGCCGCCGGGAGAACGACGCGCCCCCGACCACCCCGGCGGCACCGAGGCCGAGCAGGCCGAGCACGATGCGCCGGCCGACGGGGGCAGCGCGCTCCGGCTCCGAGGGTCCACCCATTCCTCCACGATGGCACCGCCCACCTAGGCTTGCCCTCATGTCCAGTCAGCTCGCGGTCGGCTTCGACCTGGACCTGACGCTCATCGACACCGTGGCCGGCTTCGCGGCGACGCTGCGGGCGCTGGGTGAGGAGCTCGGGGTCGAGTTCCCCGTCGACGACCTCACGTCGCGCCTCGGGCCGCCGCTGGACCAGACGCTGGCGCTGTACCTGCCGGTCGAGGGGGTCTCCCCGGCGGTCGACCGGTTCCGGGAGCTCTACCCGGACCACGCCGTGGCCGACACGGTGGCGCTGCCGGGAGCCCACGAGGCCCTGGCCGCCGTACGCCGCCACCGCGGCCGGGTGGTGCTGGTGACCGGGAAGTACGCACCCAACGCACAACGCCACGTCGACCACCTCGCCCTCGACGTGGACCTCGTGGAGGGGACGGTCTGGGGACCGGGCAAGGGCGAGGTGCTCGCCCGCGAGGGCGTGAGCGTCTACGTCGGCGACCACGTGCACGACGTCGAGGGCGCCCGGGCGGCCGGCGCGCTGAGCGTCAGCGTGCTGACCGGTGGCTGCAGCCGCGAGGAGCTGGAGGAAGCCGGCACGGATGTCGTGCTCGAGAGCCTCGAGGCGTTCCCCGCCTGGCTCGACGAGCACCTCGTGCAGACCCGGCTCGAGGCACTGGAGCGTGACCTCAAGGCACGGGGGAGCGTCCTGGTCGCCTACAGCGGCGGCGCGGACAGCGCCTTCCTGCTGGCCGCCGCGGTCCGCGCGCTCGGCCCGGAGCAGGTCGTCGCGGCAACCGGCTACAGCCACTCGCTGCCGCAGGTCGAGCGCGATCCCGCCCGCGAGTTCGCCGCCGCGCTCGGCGTCGACCTGCTCACGCCCGAGACGCACGAGATGGAGCGCGAGGGCTACCGGGCCAACGGCGGCGACCGCTGCTTCTTCTGCAAGGCCGAGCTGATCGAGGTGCTCACCCCGCTCGCGGAGGCCCGCGGCATCGGGACCGTGGTCACCGGCACCAACGCCGACGACGCGGTCGCCGGCTTCCGGCCGGGCATCCGCGCGGCCGACGAGCGCGGAGCGGCCGCACCCCTGCGCGACGCCGGGTTGACCAAGGCGCAGGTCCGCGAGGCCTCGCGCCGCTGGGGGCTGCCGACGTGGGACAAGCCCGCGGCCGCCTGCCTCTCCAGCCGGGTGGCGTACGGCGTCGAGGTCACCCCGCACCGGCTGGCCCGGGTCGAGCGCGCCGAGGCCGCGGTCCGCGACCTGCTCGCGGCGTACGCCGTGCAGAACCTCCGCGTCCGCGATCTCGGCGAGCGCGCGTCGGTCGAGATCGACCAGGGGCTGCTGCCGCTCGCCACCGACGTCCACGCCGACGTGGTGACCGCGGTGCGGACCGCCGGCTTCGAGGAGGTCGTCGTGGACGAGAAGGGGTTCCGCTCCGGCTCGATGAACGAGCGCCTGGCGTGACCCTTGACCCGGACGATGTGCGCGCCCGGATCGCGGAGTGGATCTGGGTCCCCGAAGAGGCGCGCACCGTCGACGACGACGAGTTCCTGCTCATCGCCTATCCGGCGTACTTCTCCGACCCGACCGTCGCCACCCGCTGGCACAGTGAGCGACCGGCTGACGAGCTCATCGACGACGTGCTCGCGGCCGCGCAGGGTCTGGGCCGCAGCTCGGTCAACTTCTTCGACCTGTCCGACACCACTCGCCCGCCGGACCTCGAACGACGGCTGCGCGAGCGAGGTGCCGAGCAGACCGAGACGCTCGCGGTGCTGGCCGGCGACCTCACGTCCGGCATCCCGGACCTCGATGTGCCCCACGATGTCGAGCCGCGTCCGATCACCGACGTCACCGACGTGATCGCCCTCGAGCGACTCGACCACGAGGTGTTCGGCGGCCAGCTGCGCCCGGAGGACGACGTCGCGGCCGACTTCGCGGCGAAGGGGCCGGACCCGAGCCGTGTCCTCGCCTGGCGTGGCGACGCGCTGGTCGGCGTCGCCGGGTACACCGTCGCGGGCGACTCCCTGCGCCTGTGGGGTGGCGCGGTGGCCGAGAACGCCCGGCACACCGGCGTCTACCGCGCCCTGCTCGACCACCGGCTCCGGGCCGGTCTGGCCGAGGGCTGCCGGGTCGCTCTGGTCAAGGGCCGGGTCGACACCTCGGCCCCGGTGCTCCTGCGGGCCGGCTTCGAGGAGTACGGCGAGGTTCGGGCCTACCGGCTCGGGCGTTCATGAGGGACATCTGGGACCGCGCGACCTCGACGCAGCCGGTGCCCGACGTCGCCTTCGTCCTCGCCACCGGCTTCGTCGCACTGGCGCTGGTGCTCGTCCCCGCCAGCTGGCCCCGGGTCCGGCTCGGCGTCACCGTGGTGCACGAGGCCGGCCACGCGCTGGTCGCCGTCCTGGTCGGCCGCCGGCTCCGCTCGATCCGGCTGCACTCCGACACCTCCGGCTTGACCGTCTCCCGCGGGAAGCCGCGCGGCCCGGGCATGGTCGCGATGCTGGCCGCCGGTTACCTCGCCCCCGCGGTGCTCGGGCTGGTCGCCGCGCTGTTGCTCGCGGACGGCCGCAGCGTCGGGCTGCTCTGGCTGCTCGTCGTG
>JAWWPK010000042.1:0-4443 GCA_033854925.1 Nocardioidaceae bacterium
CCGCCGGCGTCCGCGCACTCGTGGACACCGCGACGGGGACCCTCGGCCGGATCGACGTCTTCATGGCGAACGCCGGCATCGACCGGACCCAGCCCGACAGCCTCCAGGCCTCCGACGAGGACTGGGCGCGGATGATCGACACGAACGTGATGGCGCACATCCGCGCGGCCCGGATGCTCGTCCCCCGCTGGCTCGAGGACGGGAAGGGTGGGAGGTTCGTCGTCACCGCGTCGGCCGCCGGGCTGCTCACGATGATCGGCGCCGCGCCGTACTCCGTGACCAAGCACGCCGCGGTCGGCTTCGCGGAGTGGCTCTCGGTCACCTACGGCCACCGCGGCGTCGCCGTGCAGGCGATCTGCCCCCAGGGCGTCCAGACCCGGATGCTCGAGCAGGCCGGTCCGCTCAAGGACCTGCTCACCCGCGACGCCGCGCTCACCCCGGACCAGGTCGCCGACGTGTGGGTGGCGTCGCTCGCCGAGGACCGGTTCCTGGTGCTCCCCCACCCCGAGGTCGGCGGCTACTACGCCGCGCGGGCAGCGGACCCCGACGCCTGGCTGGCCGGGATGCGCCGGCTGCAGGCCAAGGTCGACGAGCACTTGGAGTTCGAACCAGGCACGGGAGCCCACTGATGGAGGTGCCCGGCCTCGACCTCCACGCCTTCCGCCGCTGGTACGACGGCGAGCGGCCGGGTGAGATCGCGGGCGACCTGTCCGCCTCGGTGATCGCGGGTGGCCGGTCCAACCTCACCTACGAGGTCACCGACGGCACGTCGTGGTGGATCGTGCGCCGGCCGCCCCTCGGTCATGTGCAGGCGACCGCGCACGACATGGGCCGCGAGTACACCGCGATGTCCGCGCTGGCCGGCACCGACGTCCCCGTCCCCCGCACCTACGCGCACTGCGCCGACGAGTCGGTGCTCGGGGCGCCGTTCTACGTGATGGAGCGGGTCGACGGCGTCGCCATCCGCACCGCGCAAGAGCTGGACGACCGCGGCACCGAGCGCACCGAGGCGATCGCGGGCCGGCTGGTCGACGTACTCGCCGCCTTGCACGCGGTCGACCCGGAGCAGGTGGGACTCTCGGAGTTCGGCCACCCGCAGGGCTTCCTCGAGCGGCAGGTCCGCCGTTGGGGCAAGCAGCTCGAGGGCTCGAAGACGCGCGAGCACCCGGACGCCGACGAGCTGCACCGGTTGCTGGCCGAGCAGGTCCCGGCCGACGACCCGTCGGTGCTCGGGATCGTGCACGGCGACTACCGGCTCGACAACTGCCTGGTGGGCTCCGACGACGTGATCCACGCGGTCGTCGACTGGGAGATGGCCACGCTCGGTGACACCCGCACCGACCTGGCGCTGATGATGGTCTACGACCAGCTCTCGGCGCAGGCCGGCGGTGACATCGTCTCCGACGTCGCCAAGGCGCGGGGCTACCCGGGCAACGCCCAGCAGCTCGCGCGGTACGCCGAGGCGAGCGGCCACGAGCCGGGCGACATGGGCTGGCATCTCGCGCTCGCCTACTTCAAGCTCGCCGTCATCCTCGAGGGCATCCACTACCGCTACCTCAAGGGCCAGACCGTCGGCGAGGGGTTCGACCGGATCGGCGAGGGCTTCGACCTGATCGTGGCCACCGGCCTCGACGCACTCAAGGAGCAGTGAAATGGACTTCGCCCTGGACGCCCGCACCCAGGAGCTGCGCGAGCAGCTGCTCGACTTCATGGCCACGAAGATCGAGCCGGCCGAGCAGGTGTTCCACGACCAGCTCGAGGCGATGGACGACCCGTTCGCGTGGTCGACCGCCCCGGTGCTGAACGAGCTGCGCGCCGCCGCGCGGCAGCAGGGTCTCTGGAACCTCTTCCTTCCCGGAGACGAGCACGGGGCTGGACTGACCAACCTCCAGTACGCACCGCTGGCCGAGATCACCGGCCGGGCCGGCCACCTCGCGCCGCCCGCGCTGAACTGCTCCGCCCCCGACACCGGGAACATGGAGGTGCTGGCGATGTTCGGAAACCCCGAGCAGCAGGAGCGCTGGCTCACTCCGCTGCTGGACGGCGCCATCCGCTCGGCGTTCGCGATGACCGAGCCGGACGTCGCCTCGTCCGACGCGACCAACATCGAGACCTCGATCGCCCGCGACGGTGACGAGTACGTCCTCAACGGCCGCAAGTGGTGGATCACCGGCGCGATGAACCCGCAGTGCGAGATCTTCATCGTGATGGGCAAGACCGACCCGGACGCCGAGCGACACCGCCAGCAGTCGATGATCCTGGTCCCCCGAGACACCCCTGGTCTCACCGTGGTCCGGCCGATGACCGTCTTCGGGTACGACGACCACGAGCACGGCGGCCACGCCGAGCTCCGTTTCGAGGACGTCCGCGTCCCCGCCAGCAACCTCGTCGGTGAGGAGGGGCTCGGCTTCGCGATCGCCCAGGCCCGGCTCGGCCCCGGCCGGATCCACCACTGCATGCGCGCCGTCGGCCTCGCCGAGAAGGCGATCGAGCTGATGTGCGCCCGGGTCGAGGGCCGGGTCGCCTTCGGCAAGCCGCTGGCCCGCCAGGGCGTGATCCGCGAGTGGATCGCCGACGCCCGGGTCGCGGTCGAGCAGCTCCGCCTGCTGGTCCTCAAGACCGCCTGGCTGATGGACACGGTCGGCAACCGCGGCGCGCACACCGAGATCCAGGCGATCAAGATCGCCACCCCCAAGGTGGTCCAGGAGATCGTCGACCACGCCATCCAGGCCCACGGCGCCGGCGGCCTCTCCCAGGACTTCCCCCTCGCCGCGTCGTACGCCGCCATCCGGACGCTCCGCTTCGCCGACGGCCCGGACGAGGTGCACAAGGCGTCCCTGGCCCGGACCGAGCTCGCTCGCCAAGCCGCCGCTCGCGGCGACGTTGGTTGAGGAGACCGCCGCCCGCGCTGGTAGCCGCTCCCCGCTGGTCGAGCCTGTCGAGACCTCCGCAGCTTGGGCGCCCGGGTGAGTCCCAGCGCCCACTGCGGTCATCTCGACAGGCTCGATGAGCGGTGGCGAGCTCCCAGCCCCGGGTTCCGGGGTTTCGAGACGGTCGCAGAGCGACCTCCTCAACCACCGGGGGGCGCGGAGGGCAGGATGACCGCATGGACATGTCACTGAGCGAGGAGCAGGAGGCGTTCCGGACGCTGGCCCGCGACTTCCTCGACAAGGAGGCGGTGCCGCACCGGCAGCAGTGGGACCGCGACGAGTCCGTCGACCTCGCCATCATCCCGAAGATGGCCGAGATCGGGTTCTTCGGGCTCACCATCCCGGAGGAGTACGGCGGTCTCGGCGGCGACTACGTCACCTACGTGCTCGGCATGGAGGAGCTCGGCCGGGCCGACTCCGCGCTGCGCGGCATCGTCTCGGTGTCCAACGGCCTGGTGGGCAAGTCGATCCTCGGCTTCGGCACCGAGGAGCAGAAGCAGGAGTGGCTGCCCGGGATCGCGTCGGCCGAGAAGCTGGGTTGCTTCGGCCTCACCGAGCCGGGCACCGGCTCCGACGCCGGCAACCTCACGGCCAGGGCGACCAAGGACGGCGGCGACTACGTCCTCAACGGCCAGAAGCTGTTCATCACCAACGGCACCTGGGCCCACGTCGCGCTGGTCTTCGCGCGCACGTCGGACGACGGGCCGCGCGGTGTCACGGCGTTCCTCGTGCCCACCGACGCCGACGGCTTCGAGGCCCGCGAGATCAAGGGCAAGCTCGGGCTGCGCGGCCAGGCCACCGCCGAGCTCTTCCTCGAGGACGTGCGGGTGCCCGAGTCCGCGCGGCTGGGCGAGGAGGGCCAGGGGTTCAAGATCGCCATGAGCAGTCTCGACAAGGGCCGGGTCTCGGTCGCTGCCGGCTGTGTCGGGCTGGTGCAGGCCTGTCTGGAGTCCTCGGTCGAGTACGCCACGTCGCGTGAGCAGTTCGGCCGCAAGATCGCGGGGTTCCAGCTGGTGCAGGACATGATCGCCGACATCTCGCTCGACGCGGACGCCGCGCGGCTGCTGGTGTGGCGGGCGGCCGACCTCATCGACCGCGGTGGCGACTTCCGGATGGCGGCGTCCAAGGCCAAGCTCTACGCCTCCGAGGCGGCGGTGCGCGCCGCCAACCACTGCATCCAGATCTACGGCGGCGCCGGGTACGTCGACGAGTACCCCGCAGCGAAGTACCTCCGCGATGCCCGGGTGATGACCCTCTACGAAGGCACCAGCCAGATCCAGAAGCTGCTCATCGGCCGCGACGAGACCGGCATCTCGGCGTTCTGACTCACTCCTCCGCGCGCTCGGGCAGATCCGGCCGCTGGTGGTAGTCGCTGGCCTCGCTGGTCCACCACGCCTCCACGGTCCGCAAGCCGGTCGGCGGCTCGAGGGTCCCGGCGCAGATCGACAGCCGGTCCGGCGTACTGCGGCCCTGCCAGAACAATGACGATCCGCAGCGGCGGCAGAACGCGTAC
>JAWWPK010000043.1:0-2897 GCA_033854925.1 Nocardioidaceae bacterium
GCAGGTTCGAATCCTGCCGGGGGCACGATTACAGAGAGTAATCAGCAAGACACAGAACGTATCCGGGGCAAGATCCGGGACGTCCCCGATGTACAGGGGCGCACTCCTCACCGCTGCAGGTCGACATCACCTCAGACTGCAACATGAACCGCGGAGTTCCAGCCGAGACGGCCGTTCACCGAGGGTCGGGGAAGCCGAGGCTGACGTACCCGGACGCACGCTTGGCCAGCGATGAAGCGAGAACACCTTCGCGCAGGTCGTGATAGTCGTGCACCTCCGCTGTCACCTTGCCGGGGTAGGGGCGGAGGATGCGTCCGACGTATTGCACGAGTCGGCCCTTGAACGCGATCGGTGCGGCCAGGAACAGGGTGTCCAAGACGGGACAGTCGAATCCCTCGCCAACGAAGGGTCCGGTGGCGACGACGAGGAGCGGTTCGTCTGCAACCGGCCTTTCCAACTGCGCCAGGGCAGCGGCTCGCTGCTTTGCGCCCATGCCGCCGCGCAGCACGACAGGTCCGTGACCGCGCTCGGTGAGTTCCGCAGTCAACCGTTCGAGGTGACTGGTCCACTGGGTGAGCACCAGGCAGTGCCGCCCGCGCTCGCGGGCCTCGAGGACGTCCTGAACGACTTGCTGAAGCCGGTCGTTGTTGGAGACGAGGTCGCGGTAGATCGCTGCCATTCCTCCAGGCGACTGCGGGCTGGCGTCGCCGTCGTAGGTGTAGCTGGTGGGGTGCACGAACAGAACCGGGTCCGGGACGGGGGCGTCGACGGATGAGAGGGTGTCTCGCGTGGCCCTGGCGACGGTGTGCCGTATCGGCCCAATCTGGAGGGCGATGAGGTCGTCGAGCTGGTCGCGGCGGTAGGGGGTCGCGGTCAGTCCGAGCCAGCGCCGGGCGGGGATGTGGGAGACGGCGTGCGTGAAGGCCGCCGCTGGTACGTGGTGGCACTCGTCAACGACGATGAGGCCGTAATCCTTGGTCCAGGAGGCGACGTCCTCGTCGCGCGCGAGGGTTTGGAGCGTCGCGATGTCGAGGACACCGGTGGTCTTGGTCCTGCCATAGCGTCGAGCAGGGCGGTGGCGCCGTCGAAGTCCGCGGCTAGCCAGTGGCACCGGTCGTTGTCGAGTAGCGGGTACAGGCCGATCTCCATATCGCCCGACAGGTGCCGGGTGACCACCTCCTCCGTCATAGCCAGGTAGAGCCGATCGGCCGGACGAACTCCCTTGCGGAACCCGCCCTGCACGGCAGGCATCCAGCCACCGCGTCCGGTGCGGTCGCTGTCCCACCGGACCGCGTACACGTCACTGCGAGCCCGGAACAGGTTCGCGTAGAACGCGATCTTCTCCCTCGCGGCCGACGCGGCCGTGACCGTCCCCGGCGCGGCATCGAACATCACGGTCGGTGCCGCCCCCGGGCGCTTGCTCTCCTGCTCCGAGACCTTCAGCATCCCGCGCAGGTGCGCATTGTCGGCCTCGAGCTCCGCGATCCGAGAACGCATCGCGTCCAGGTCGCTCGTCAAGCTCAGCTGCCCTGCACCAAGCCGGTGAGGCGGTTTGAGGCTCAACTGAGCCCCCTGAGCAGCTCCCGGCCGAGGCGAGCGATCTCCTCGGCACTCACTCCAGCCTGAGCCCCACCGGCGGTCCGCAGCCAAGCGCGGGTTCGCGGGGCGCCGTCGACGAGTACGCGCTTGGCTGCGGTGTGAACCGCGAGGCGCAGCGGGTCCGGGCCGGTGCGGAGGGCGTCGCTGATCTCGCCCCGCCGGTTGTGGTGGCTGAGAAGCTGGTGAAGGTCCCAGGCATCTCCGGCGCGCTTTGCCTGCCCGTCACCCGAGCGGTCTTGGATGGCATGCAACTTCATGGCGACCAACGCCGCCGGCGTGGCGAACGGCGCCGTCGCCTGGACGCTGTCCGGTCCCATCGTGACGAGGGTCAACGGGGTCGCGGTCGCGAGCGCCCAGCTGTGGGCGGACACGAACAGCCGCTGACGCTCGGGAAGGTCGCCGAGGTCATCAGCGTCGAGCATCAGTCCGACTTCCATCACCTCGACCTTGGTCCCCTGCAGCAGGATTCGATGGGGTCCTCCCGCCGGGTCGGCGGTGGCAGTCGGCAGGGCCCGGAGCACGGCGATCGCCGTCGGCAAGTGGTCTTGGTCGACGACGGTGTCCACGTCGCGGGTGACCCGGTGGGCCTGGCCAAGCCGCGCGGCCACGGCAACGCCCCCGACGATCGCGTAAGGCCCGAGGTCCGCAGAACTCATCTGCGCGATGGCTCGCACGAGACCCCCGATCGACTCACCGGCGAGCACCACGCGCGGATCATCAGAGCCAGGCATGGTCGTCTCCGGCCCAGTCGTTGAGGATCTCCCGGCCGCGAGCCGGGTCGGTCGCGAGCTGCAGGGCGACGGCCAGCTTCGGGGCGAGCCGCCAGCCTCCTTCGATCTCGCTGCTGCCGCCGAAGACCTGGCGGACCGGGGCCACAGCGACCGCAGCCTCGCCGATACCCGGTCGGGCTAGGCCGTAGCGGCGGGCGGCGACCGTGAGGTCGACCGGCCCGGGAACGAGCAGCTCAAGCGGCCCCTCCCCCGCCGTCACCAACGGCGCGCCATACTCCACGGCGACGGCGTCACCGGTCCGCACCCACGAGGTGCCGTGCTCGGCATCCGGCCAGTCGGACGGCTCCGGCCGACTGGCGAGCCACATCCACTCGGGCTGCCAATCCGCGGCCAGCTCCCAGAACAGCTCAGGGAGCACGGCCACCCGGTCGGCGTCGACCAGGCCGGCTTCGGCCAGCGCCGACATCGCGGCGCTGATCGTTGACGGAGCGAAGCCCAGCTCGCCCGATCCCCCGGTGGGCGACAGGGCAGTTCTCGGATGAGCGCACAACCAGTACGCGACGGCCA
>JAWWPK010000044.1:0-3897 GCA_033854925.1 Nocardioidaceae bacterium
CCCCCTCCGTCGCCGGCGTCCGGCTGCCCCGTGGAATGGCGATGTCAAGCGTCTGAGGAATCTCGTCAGTCAGGTCGTAGTAGGCCAACGCCGACGTCAAGCAGAGGGTCGCCCTGGGATGCTTGCCGGCCGCCTCAAGCCAGTCCCAGTCGGCCGCGTCAGCGTCGGAGGGCAGGTAGAGGCCGCGCGCAATCTTCTCGTACGCACCGGCGTTCGCCTGCCGGTAGAACGCACTGCGGGACGTTGCGCGCTCACCAGCGCGAAGCAGTGTTGCAGCAGGCATGCTGTCCTTCTTCCTGTGAAACAAAACGTGTACCGATAACTGTACCTGTAGACGTTTTGTTCCGCTACCTCGCTCGAGTCCATGTCAAACGAAAGGCACACGATGGCGACGAGGCACCGCACGCGACCGCTCGCAGGTACGCGCCTGAGCCGGTTATCGCGATCAATCCAGCACAGCCTTCACACCGAACCGCTCGCGGCCATCGGAAGAGGCGTGTTACTGGGCGAAGTGATGCGCCGTTCATCGGTATGTGGCGGACGCTTCGCAGCGACGGAAGAGTGGAACGTTGCCTGCCGGCTCAGGCCGGGTGAAGCGTGGCGCCCACGGCGGCGATGTGGACTGGCGTCGAGCCGCAGCAGCCGCCGACCAGGTCGATGCCGAGGTCGGCAAGGCGCGCCGCGTGGGCGGCCAGGTCACCCGGGGTGGCGTCGTACTCGAAGTGGTCACCGACCACCTGCGGGAGGCCGGCGTTGGACTGGGCGACGAGGAGCAGGTCGCCGGTGCGGGCCTCGGCCAGCTGGGCGGCGATGACCTCCATCTCCTCGGGACCGCGGCCGCAGTTGGCGCCGACGGCATCCGCGCCAGCGGCGGCCAAGTGGGCCACAGCTTCGGCCGGGCGGACGCCCATCATCGTGCGCAGGTTGGTGTCGAAGCTCATCGTGACGATGACCGGCAGGTGGGGTGCGACCTGACGGGCCGCGGCCAGTGCCGCGTCGGCCTCGCCGAGGTCGCTCAGAGTCTCGACCAGGACCAGGTCGATGCCGCCCTCGACCAGTGCCGCGAGCTGCTCGGCGAACAGCGCCTGCGCGTCCTCGCTGGTCATGGTGCCGAGCGGTGCGAGCAGCTCACCGGTCGGGCCCAGGTCGCCGGCGACGAGCAGCCCGCGCTCGTCGGCGACCGACCTGGCGATCTGCGCCGCGTTCCGGTTCACCTCGGCCAGCCGGTCGCCGAGACCGTGCATGTCGAGCCGCGGCCGGGTGCCGCCGAAGGTGTTGGTGGTCAGGATCCGCGCTCCGGCATCGGCGTACGCAGCGTGCGCAGCACGGACCGCGGCCGGGTTCTCCAGGTTCCAGAGCTCGCCGGGTGCGCCGTCCTCGAGGCCGGCGTCCTGCAACAACGTGCCCATGCCGCCGTCGAGCAGCACCGGACGAGCCGGGCCGACGAGCGCGCCGAGGCGGTTCATCGACCGAGTCCGTCGAGGTAGGAGGAGATCCGGTCGGCGGGCCACTCCTCGTCGAGACCGGCCGTGACCCGGTCGAGCACCTCGGCCGGCGTACCGTCCGCTGCGGTCCACGGGTCCCGGTCCCAGCCGAGGAGGTAGTCGTCAGCGCCGGTGTCACCGAGCCGCATCGCGGCCTCGTCGATCGCCTCCTGGAACCGCGGGGCGAGCTCGGCCTTCAGGGTCTCGTCGCCCGCACGCGCCGCCACCATCGACGGCAGCTCACGCCACCGGGTCACTTGGAACTCCGTCACTCAAGTGAGCCTAGGTCTGGTGGGTCGTCGCCGCGGAATCGTCTCGAAGGGAGTCGACAGCGGCCGGCAGGCTCTTCATGGTCACGTAGCTGGTGACCGCCGCGACGCCGGGAAGCCCGGCCAGCTTGTGGGCGTGGAAGTCCTCGTATGCCGGGAGATCGGGGACCTCGACCTGGAGCAGGTAGTCGTAGTTGCCCGTGACGTGGTGGGTGAACACCACCTCGGGCAGGAGTACGACGGCCCGCTCGAACCTCTCGACCTCCGCTCGCGCATGCCGCACCAGCCGCACTCCGGCGAACACCCGCAGGCCGCGACCGACGGCAGCGGGATCGACGAGAGCGCGGTAGCCGCGGATCACACCGGTCTCCTCGAGCCGACGGACCCGCCTCAGGCACGGCGACGGCGAGAGACCGACCCGAGCGGCCAGGTCGGCGTTGCTGATCCGCCCGGACTGCGTCAACACAGCCAGGATCGACCGATCCACCTCGTCCATGGTGGCAGGATATTGCGCAGATCGACGCTCTAGCACACGTCAGGGTCGTCGGCGGACGCCATTTGCGGTCCAAGTTGCGCCACGAGCGCCTCAAGTGCTGATTGCTCGGCCACGCTGAGGCAGTGCAGACCCTGATCACTGGCGGCACCATCGTCAGCATGGACCCGGCGGTCGGGGAGCTCGACCGCGGCGACGTGCTCATCGAGGACGAGAAGATCGTGGACGTCGCGGCGCGCATCGACGCCCCGGGCGCGCAGGTGATCGACGCGACCGACCGCATCGTGATGCCCGGCTTCGTCGACAGCCACCGGCACACCTGGCAGACCGCCTTCCGCGGCGTCGGCGCGGACTGGACGTTCAACGACTACCTGGTCGGCGTACACCAGACCCTGAAGCCGCACTACCTCCCCGAGGACGTCCACCTCAGCACCCTGTTCGGCAGGCTGGAGGCTCTCCACTCGGGCGTGACCACGATGCTCGACTGGTTCCACTGCGCGCAGAGTCCCGAGCACGCGGACGCCGCGGTGACCGCACTCCGTGAGGCGCCCGGTCGGTCGATCTTCTGCTACGGGGCCGGCTGGGGCGGCACCGGCCCGATCGACCAGGAGGTACGCCGGATCCGGTCCCAGCTGCCGGGCGACGGCCTGGTCACGATGGCCCTGGGCCTGCGCGGTCCGCAGCTCACCGGGCTGGACACCGTCGCGACCGACGTGCAGCTGGCGGTGGAGCTGGGGCTGCGGTCCAGCGTGCACATCGACGTCGACCCCAGCGGCCGCCGCTCGATCGCCGAGCTGCAGGAGCGCGGTCTCCTGAGGGACACCATGACGATCGTCCACGCCAACGGCGTCGCCGACGACGAGCTGAGGATGCTCGCCGATGCCGGCTGCTCCGTCGCGATCAGCCCCGACGTGGAGCTGAAGATGGGCTTCGGCTGGCCGGAGACCGGCCGGATGCTGGCTGCCGGGCTGCGACCCACGCTCTCCGTGGACGACTGTCCGGCGGCTGCCGGCGACCTCTTCTCCACCATGCGCACGGCGCTCGCCGTGCAGCGCGGGCTGGACGGCACGCTCCACGCGCGAGACGTGCTCGAGCTCTGCACCCTGGACGCCGCGGAGGCGTGCGGGTTGGGCGCCCGCACGGGGAGCATCACCCCCGGCAAGGACGCCGACCTGGTGCTGCTGCGCGCAGACGACCCGACCGTCTTCCCGCTCAACAACCCGATCGGCACGATCGTCGCGTCGGGGCACCCCGGCCTGGTGGACACCGTTCTCGTGGCCGGCAGGGTGGTCAAGAGCGGCGGCGCCCTGCTGGACGTCGACCTGCCCGGTCTGGGAGCTCGCCTGGTGCGGTCCCGCGACCGCATCGCAGCCGCCGCCGGCATCCGCCTCGATGGATCCTGGCGGCCGGGCTCGCAGGATGGGTCGCTCTAGAGCCTTGCCAGCTTGGGGTAAGGGCTCTTGATGCGAACGATCTGGGGACGGAAGTCGACCGTCACCGCGGCAGCTTCCGTCTGTATGACGCGACCCATCCCGTAGGAGTCGTGGCAAACCAGGTCGTTCAGCGCATACTGCTCGATCGTTTGCTCGGGTTCGGGTCGAAAGGGGCTACTGGCCAAATGGCGCCGCACTGGAGTTGTCATCGGCTCCAG
>JAWWPK010000045.1:0-6586 GCA_033854925.1 Nocardioidaceae bacterium
CATCGCCCAGCGCGAGCTCACGGACTGAGGACACCCGCGCGGGCCACGTGGGCGGGCTCCCAGAGTCGGCTCAACGCGTGCGCGCGCTTGAACACCAGCTGCGCGTCGTGCTCCCAGGTGATCGCGATGCCGCCGTGCAGCTGCACCGTCTCGGCCGCGACCTTGGTGAGCGCGTCGGAGCAGTAGGACTTCGCGACGTGGGCCAGCTGCTCGGCGTTCGGGGCGTCCGTCGAGAGTGCGTACGACGCGGCCCACGACGCCGAGCGGGACATCTCGACCAGCACCAGCAGGTCCGCCATCCGGTGCTTGAGCGCCTGGAAGGAGCCGATCGGGCGGCCGAACTGCACCCGCTCCTTCGAGTACGCCACGGTCATGTCGAGCGCCCGGGCGGCGAGGCCTGCCGAGAGCGCGGCCACCCCCACGGCACCGACCAGCGCGGCGCGCGAGCGGGCGGCGTGGGCGTCGCCGATCGGGGTGCTGTCGGAGACGGTCACGGCGCCCAGCCGGATCGTCTGGTCCATCGACGCCAGCCACTCGGCCGATCCGGGCGGCAGCTCGACCAGCCCGTCGTCGGTCACAGCGACGACGATCGCGGCCTGGTCCGCGAAGAGCGCGGGCTCGCCCGGGACGGCGAACGCCGCCACCTCGCCCGCGGCGATCCGCGGCAGCAGCCGGTCCTTGGCTTCGTCCGTGCCGCCGGCGAGCAGGGCCTCGGCGGTGACCAGGGCCGACAGCAGGGGAGACGGCGCCAGCGACCGGCCGACCTCCTCCAGCGCGATCATCGACTCGAGCAACGAGAACCCGGCGCCGTCGTACTGCTCGGGGATGGCCAGCGCCGCCACCCCGATCTGCTCGCAGAGCGTCTGCCAGAGCTCCTCGTCGTACCCGGTCTCCGAGATCATCGCCGTGCGGACCGCGGCGGAGTCGGCGCGCTTGGCGAGCAGCGACCTGACCGTCGCGGCCAGCTCCTGCTGCTCCTCGGAGAACGCGAACTCCATCAGCCGAGCTCCGCCAGCAGCCGGTCCCGGTGTACGGCGGGTGTGCCCCACGCGCCGACCAGTGCCCGGATCTTGGTGAGCCACAGGCTCAGGTCCAGCTCGGCGGTGTAGCCGATGGCTCCGTGCACCTGGAGCCCCGTGCGCGAGGCGAGGTAGGCCGCGTCGCTGGCCGCCACCTTGGCGGCACTGGGCGAGATCTCGCCCAACGCTGCGGCGTAGACCAGCGGACGAGCGAAGTCGAGCGCGATCCGGACGTCGGCCAGCGCGTGCTTGACCGCCTGGTAGGAGCCGATCTCGCGGCCGAACTGCTTGCGCTGCTTCGCGTACACGACGCTGTCGGCTAGCACCCGCTCGCCGGCCCCGAGCAGCTGTGCCGACACGGCCAGCACCGCCGCGTCGAACGCCGCGTCCCAGGCGGCCGGGTCGCCGGTGACCTTGAAGAGCCGGCGGGTCCGGTCCACCGACGTGCGCAACGCGCCGACGTCCGTGACGAGGGTGGTGCCGACGTACACCTCGTCGGCGACGTCCGCGTCGAGCGCGAGAGGGACGTGCGGCGGCACTGCGACGGTCGCGACGCCCTCGACCACGCGGCCCAGGGCGACGGGCAGGTACGCCGCGGACTCGACCCACGGGCCTGGCACCGCGTGCCGGCCGAGCGCCTCGAAGGCGATGCAGACCTCGACCGGCGTGGCCTCGGTGGCCAGCATCGTCACACCGAGCTCGGCCAGCCGGGCCCAGAGCTTCAGCCCGGGCTCGTGCTCGCCGTCCGCCCAGGCGCGCGCAGCCTTGACCGCGTCGGACCCCGCCAGCAGCCCCTCGATCGCCCCAGCGAAGTCGCGCTGGTCATCGGTGAGCTCGAACCTCACGGTGCTGTCCTTTCGGGGCGCACCTCGCGCGGGAGGCCGAGGATCCGCTCCGCGATGATGTTGCGCTGCACCTCGTTGGTGCCGGCGTAGATCGGGCCGGAGAGCGAGAACGTGTAGCCGTCCAGCCAGCGCGACGCCAGCTCCGCCTCCGGGCCGAGCACGTCGAGGGCGGTCTCGTGCAGCGCGATGTCCAGCTCGGACCAGAACACCTTGTTGACCGAGCCGGCCGCGCCCAGGTCCCCACCGCCGGCGAGCCGGGTGACGGTGCCCCAGGTGTAGAAGCGGTAGGCCTGCGCCTTGATCCAGGCGTCCACGACGCCGTCGGCCGCGTGCGGGTCAGGGTTGGTCCGATAGAGCTCGACCAGCCGGTCCGCGGCCGCGCAGAACCGGCCGGGGGAGCGCAGGGAGAGCCCGCGCTCGTTGCCGGCGGTCGACATGGCGACCCGCCAGCCGTCCCCGGGTGCGCCCAGCACGTCGCTGTCGGGCACGAACACGTCCTCGAAGAACACCTCCGCGAAGCCCGCCTCGCCGTCGAGCTGCGCGATCGGGCGCACCGTGACTCCAGGTGCGTCCAGGGGGAACAGGAAGTAGGTGAGCCCGCGGTGCCGCTCGGCCTCTGGGTCGGAGCGGAACAGCCCGAACCCCCAGTGCGCGTACGTCGCCCGTGAGGACCAGGTCTTCTGGCCGTTGAGCAGCCAGCCGCCGCGCTCGTCGTCACGGCGTGCGGTCGAGGTGAGCGACGCCAGGTCGGAGCCGGCCTCGGGCTCGGACCAGCACTGCGCCCAGATCTGCTCGCCGGTCGCCATCGACGGCAGGAAGCGGTCCTGCTGCTCCTGGCTGCCGTGGTCGAAGATGATCGGGGCCAGCAGGAAGATGCCGTTCTGGGAGACCCGGCCGGGCGCGCCGGCCCGGTAGTACTCCTCCTCGAAGATCACCCACTCGACGAGTGACGCCTCGCGGCCGTGGTAGTCCCGCGGCCACGACACCACCGACCACCGAGCGTCGGCAAGCTTCGCCTCCCACGCCTGGTGCAGCGCCCAGCCCTCGGCGGTGTCCATCGACGGCAGCGGCTCAGCGGGCACGTGGGCGGCCAGCCACTCCCGCGCCTCGGCCTGGAAGGCCAGCTCGCTCTCGGACAGGTCGAGGTCCATCAACCCTCCCCGGCCTTGCAGGAATACCCGGGTACCCGGGTGTTCTGGCCCCGTTGGGGTGTTGCAACACCCCAACGCGTCAGGGATACCCGGGTACCCGGGTATTCCGACACCCTGTCCGGCGCCCCCCAACTCAGCATCAGCGAGACCTCAGCTCGGTCTTGAGCACCTTGCCCGAGAGGTTGCGGGGGAGTGCGTCGGTGAACGCGACCTGGCGCGGGACCTTGAAGTTGGCCAGTCGCGCTTTGGCGAACTCGATCACGTCGTCCTCGGTCAGCGCGACGTCGGGCGCGCGGACGACGTACGCCTTGCCGACCTCGCCCATCCGCTCATCCAGTACGCCGACCACGGCCACGTCGGCGACGCCGTCCAGCCGGGCTAGGGCCTGCTCGACCTCGGCGGGGTAGACGTTGAAGCCGCCGGAGATGTACATGTCCTTGAGCCGGTCGGTGATCCTGAGGTTGCCCTGCTCGTCGAGCGAGCCCACGTCACCGGTGTGCAGCCAGCCGTCCTCGTCGATCGCCTCACGGGTGGCCTCGGGGTCGTCGAGGTAGCCGAGCATCACGTAGTCGCCGCGGACGAGGAGCTCGCCGTCGTCGGCGATCCGCGTCTCCATGCCGGGGATGGCGCGGCCGTTGGTGGTGGCGACCGTCTCGGCGGAGTCGCCCTCTCGGCACATGGTCACGACGACCGCCTCGGTCATCCCGAAGGCGGTCACCACGTGGTCGATCGCGAGCTCGTCGCGCATCCGCTCGATGAGGACGACCGGCACGACGGCGGCGCCAGTGACCGCGAGCCGCAGCGACGAGAGGTCGCGCTCGGCGCGGCCGGGCGCGTTGAGCAGCGACTGGTAGAGCGTTGGGGCCCCGGGGAACACCGTGATCCGCGCCTCCTCGATCAGCCGCATCGTCTCGTCGACGTCGAAGGTCGCCACCGGATAGAGCGTCGCCCCCGTGAGCAGACCGACCACGATGCCGATCTTGTAGCCGAAGGAGTGGAAGAACGGGTTGACCACCAGGTAGCGGTCGTCCTGCCGTACGCCGCCCAGCTCGGCCCAGGCGCGCGCGACGCCGATGGTCTGTCGGTGTGCGCTCATGGCGCCCTTCGACCGGCCGGTGGTGCCGGAGGTGAAGAGGATGTCGGCCACGTCGTCGGGTGCGCGGTCTTCGTGCTGGAGGCCTTCAGCGTCCTGCGCCCGGGCCATGAGGTCGGCCAGGGGCATGATGACCCGATCCCCGACCCCGGCCTTGCTCAGCTCGTAGACCTGGTCGCGCCCGAGGAAGCCGTCGTGGACCACGGCCAGGTTGGCGCCGGTGCGCTCGACGATGTCGGCCACCTCGGTCCCGACGTAGCGCGAGTTGACCGGTACCAGCACCCCGCCGCAGTACGACACGGCGAGGGCCGCGACGGCCCAGTCGATGCTGTTCGGCCCCCAGATGACGATCCGGTCCTCGCAGCAGACCCCGCCATTGACGTAGATCTCGCTCGTGGCCCTGACGAGCTGAAGGAGCTCGGCGTACGACACGGTCCGGTCGCCCTCGACGTACGCCGGGTGGTCGCCGAAGCGCTCCGCGGCGTCACGGAGCAGGGCGGGGATGGTCTCCAAACCAAGCATTTGCTTGGTAGAGTACCAAACGTGGACCTGAGCTACACCGACGAGGACGAGGCCTTCCGGGCCGAGATCCGGGCGTGGCTCGAGGACAACCTGACCGGCGAGTTCGCCGCAGTCAAGGGGCTCGGCGGCCCGGGCAAGGACCACGAGGGGATCCCGGAGCGGCTGGCCTGGAACCGGCACCTCGCCGCACACGGCTGGACAGGCGTCGGCTGGCCGAAGGAGCACGGCGGGCGCGGCCTCAGCCTGTGGCAGCAGGTGATCTTCCACGAGGAGTACGCGCGGGCGGACGCCCCGGTGCGGGTCAACCACCTGGGCGAGGAGCTGCTCGGGCCGACCCTCATGGCGTTCGGCACGAAGGAGCAGCAGGAGCGGTTCCTCCCGAAGATCCTGGCCGTCGAGGAGCTCTGGGCGCAGGGCTACTCCGAGCCCGGCGCCGGCTCCGACCTGGCCAACGTGCAGACCAAGGCCCGGCTCGACGGCGACGACTGGGTGCTCGACGGCCAGAAGGTCTGGACGTCCAACGCTCACTTCAGCCAGTGGCTGTTCGTCATCGCGCGCTCCGAGCCCGGTTCGGAGCGGCACCACGGGCTGTCGTTCCTGCTGGTGCCGATCGACCAGGACGGCGTCGAGGTCCGGCCGATCGAGCAGCTGACCGGTGGCTCGGAGTTCAACGAGGTCTTCCTGACCGGCGCCCGGACCGCTTCCGAGCTGGTGGTCGGAGAGCCGGGCGACGGCTGGCGGGTGGCGATGGGACTGCTCGGCTTCGAGCGAGGCGTGTCGATCCTGGGGCAGCTGGTCGGCTTCACCCGCGAGCTCGACGGGGTGGTCGCGCTCGCGAAGGCGAACGGCGCGATCGGCGACCCGCTGCTCCGCGACCGGCTGGCCGGGCTCAAGGCCGAGCTCGAGGTGCTGCGGTTCACCGCGCTGCGGTCGCTCTCCGCGGTCACGGCCGGCGACGACTCGTCGGCCGGCGGGGGAGCCGCGTCGATCTTCAAGCTGGTCTGGGCGAACTGGCACAAGAAGCTCGGCGAGGCCGCCATGGAGGTCCGCGGTCTCGACGGGCTGCTCGCGCAGTCGCCCACAGAAGCAGCGCCGTACGAGCTCGACGACTGGCAGCGGCTCTTTCTCTTCTCGCGCGCCGACACGATCTACGGCGGCAGCGACGAGGTGCAGCGCAACATCCTGGCCGAGCGGGTGCTCGGCCTCCCACGTGAGCCCAAGGGGGCTGACAGGTGACGACCATCCGCGAGGAGCAGCCGGTTCCGGACTACGTGCCAGGCCACGACCTGCTCGCCGGCAAGGTCGTCGTCGTGACGGCCGCCGCCGGCGCGGGGATCGGGGCGGCCGTCGTACGCCGTGCGCTCGAGGAGGGCGCGCAGGCCGTCGTCTTCAGCGACACCCACGAGCGCCGGCTGGCCGAGGCCGAGGAGGCGCTGGCCGCGGAGTTCGGGGCCGACCGGGTGCGACAGCTCGTCTGCGACGTCACCGACGAGGCGCAGGTGCAGGCGCTGCTCGACGCGGCCGACGAGTTCGGTGGCGTCGACATCATGATCAACAACGCGGGCCTCGGCGGAACGGCGTCGGTGCTGGAGCTGACCGACGAGCAGTGGTCCAAGGTCCTCGACATCACGCTCACCGGCACCTTCCGGTGCGTGCGGGCCGCGGGCCAGCGGTTCGTCGCGTCCGGGAAGAAGGGCGTGATCGTCAACAACGCCTCGGTGATCGGCTGGCGGGCCCAGGAGGGCCAGGCGCACTACGCCGCCGCGAAGGCCGGCGTGATGGCACTGACCCGGTGTGCGGCCGTCGACCTGGCGCCCCACGGCATCCGCGTCAACGCGGTGAGCCCGAGCCTGGCGATGCACCCGTTCCTGGCCAAGGTCACCTCCGACGAGCTGCTCGCCGAGCTGAAGCAGCGCGAAGCGTTCGGCCGGGCCGCCGAGCCCTGGGAGGTCGCGA
>JAWWPK010000046.1:0-4048 GCA_033854925.1 Nocardioidaceae bacterium
CCATGATCGCCCAGCGCAAGGGCTACAAATGCGTTTTCGTCTGCCCGGACAAGGTCAGCGAGGACAAGCGCAACGTGCTCAAGGCGTACGGCGCCCGTGTCGTGGTCTGCCCGACCGCCGTCGCGCCCGAGCACCCGGACTCCTACTACAACGTCTCGGACAGGCTCGTCCGAGAGATCGAGGGCGCGTGGAAGCCCAACCAGTACGCGAACCCGGAGAACCCTGAGAGCCACTACCGCGGCACCGGCCCCGAGCTGTGGAAGCAGACCGACGGCCGGATCACCCACTTCGTCACCGGCATGGGCACGGGCGGGACGATCAGCGGCGTCGGCCGCTACCTCAAGGAGCAGAACCCCGAGGTGCAGGTGGTCGGAGCCGACCCCGCCGGCTCGGTCTACTCCGGCGGCACCGGCCGCCCCTACCTCGTCGAGGGAGTGGGCGAGGACTTCTGGCCCGAGACGTACGACCGCGACATCGCGGACCGGATCATCGAGGTCTCCGACGCCGACTCGTTCGCCTACACCCGGCGGCTGGCCCGCGAGGAGGCGCTGCTGGTCGGCGGCTCGTCGGGCATGGCGGCGTACGCCGCGCGCCAGCTGGCCCAGGAGCTTGCCGCGGCCGGCCAGACCGATGCCGTGATCGTCGTCCTCCTTCCCGACAGCGGCCGCGGCTACCTGACCAAGGTCTTCAACGACGAGTGGCTCGCCCAGTACGGCTTCCCGACCGAGGCGCTGCGAGACCAGACCCAGACCGTCGGTGAGGTGCTGCGCGGCAAGGACGGCCGCCTGCCCGACCTCGTCCACACCCACCCCAACGAGACCATCGCCGAGGCGGTCGCGATCCTGCAGGAGTACGCCGTCTCGCAGATGCCCGTCGTCCGGGCCGAGCCGCCGATCGTGGCGGCCGAGGTGGCCGGGTCGGTGTCCGACCGCGCGCTCCTCGATGCGCTGTACGCCGGCACCGCCCGGCTCACCGACCGGGTCGAGGACCACATGAGCCCGCCGCTGCCGACCGTCGGCTCGACCGAGGACGCCCGCGACGCGGTGGCGCTGCTCGAGCATGCCGACGCGGTGCTGGTCCAAGAGGACGGCAAGCCGGTCGGCGTGCTGACCCGGCAGGACCTGCTGGCGTTCCTGTCGCGGTGATTTACCCCCGCGAGCTTCGGCCCCGGGCCCACGACGACGCTCGCTCCGCTTCGCGGGCTTCGCAGTCGTCGCGGCCACCGGGGCCGATCGCGGGGCGCGCTCGCTCCGCTCGCATGGCTCGCTTCGCTCGCTCGCATCTTCTCTGTGCCGGGGACCACCATTGATCGTTCGAGGTTCCCTGACCCTAGAATGAGAACACGTTCTAGTTCGGAGGCGGGATGAGCGCGAGTCCAGCGGTCGAGGGGTGGTTCACGACGGGGCCGGAGCCCACGCTGCTCGGGTCGCGGTGCACCACGTGCTCGACCATCTACTTCCCACCGACGCCCCCTGATCGAGCCGGCTTCTGCCGCAACCCCTCCTGCGACGGCGAGGAGTTCGAGACCGCCGAGCTGAGCCGGCGCGGGACGGTGTGGAGCTACACCGACGCGCAGTACCAGCCGCCGGCGCCGTACGTCGCCCGCACCGACCCCTACCAGCCGTTCGCGCTGGCCGCGGTCGAGCTGCCCGAGGGGATGACGATCCTGGGCCAGGTCGCGGACGGCTACGGCGTCAAGGACCTGAAGGTCGGCGCCGAGGTCGAGCTCGTGGTCGAGCCGCTCGACGACGAGCTGCTGGTGTGGCGCTGGAAGCCGGTCACCGAGCTGGGCGAGGAGGCTGACCAGTGAGCAGCGACGTCGCGGTGCTCGGGGTCGGCATGCACCCGTGGGGCAAGTGGGGCCGGCCGTTCACCGACTACGGCGTGGTGGCGGCCCGGGCAGCGCTCGCAGACGCCGGCATCGACTGGCAGTCGGTGGACCTGGTGGTCGGTGGCGAGACCGTGCGCAACGGCTACGCCGGCTACGTCGCCGGCGCGACGTTCGCCCAGGCGCTCGGCTGGAACGGCGCTCGCGTCGCCACGTCGTACGCCGCCTGCGCGACCGGCGCCCAGGCTCTCGACACCGCGCGGGCGCGGATCCTTGCCGGCCTCTCGGAAGTGGCGCTGGTGGTTGGCGCGGACACCACGCCCAAGGGCTTCCTCGCGCCCAACGCTGGGGAGCGGTGGGACGACCCGGACTGGCTGCGGTTCCGGCTGCTCGGGATGACCAACCCGGCGTACTTCGCCCTCTACGCGCGGCGCCGGATGGATCTCTACGGCGCGACCCCGGAGGACTTCGCCGCGGTCAAGGTGAAGAACTCGCGGCACGGGCTGGAGAACCCGAACGCGCGCTACCGCAAGAAGGTCTCGGTCTCCGAGGTCCTCGAGAGTGCCGTCGTCTCAGACCCGCTACACCTGCTCGACATCTGCGCCACCAGCGACGGTGCGGCGGCGGTAGTCGTGGCGAGCACGGAGTACGCGAAGAAGCTCGGCCTCGACCGGCCGGTGCGGGTGAACGCGGTCTCCACCGTCACCCCGACCTTCCCCAACACGGTCATGGACATGCCGAACATCTCGACCGACTCCTCGGCAGACGGCGAGCCCGAGCACACGTTCAAGGAGTCCATCGCGCACGCGGCGTACGAGGAGGCGGGCATCTCGCCGGAGGACGTCAGCCTGGCCGAGGTCTACGACCTCTCCACCGCGCTCGAGCTGGACTGGATGGAGGACCTCGGACTCTGCAAGCGCGGCGAGGCCGAGGTGCTGCTCCGGGCCGGAGAGACCACGATCGGCGGCCGGATCCCGGTGAACCCCTCCGGCGGGCTGGCCTGCTTCGGCGAGGCGGTTCCGGCGCAGGCGCTGGCCCAGGTGTGCGAGGTGACCTGGCAGCTGCGCGGCCTGGCCACCGGCCGGCAGGTCGAGGGCGCCAAGGTCGGCATCACCGCGAACCAGGGGCTCTTCGGGCACGGCTCCTCCGTGATCCTCAGCCGCTGACCCCTGTCCTTGAGAAGTTCATCCCCACTGCCCTTCCCACTGTCGGTGGCAGGAGGCATGGTGGCGCCATGGCAACCCTGAACCCCTATCTCAACTTCGACGGCAACGCCCGTGAGGCGATCGAGTTCTACAAGGACGTCTTCGGCGGTGAGCTCAACGTCATGGCCTTCGGTGACATGGGCATGACCGAGCACGAGGGCAACCCCATTCCCGCCGACGGCGTGATGCACGGCCAGCTGACGACCCCCGAGGGGTTCACGCTGATGGCCTCCGACAACGTGCCCGGCATGAGCGAGGGCCAGACGCCCAACGGCCACCTCAGCCTGAGCGGCGACGAGAGCGACCTGCTGCACGGCTACTTCGACAAGCTCGCCGACGGCGGCCACATCGACGTCCCGCTCGAGAAGGCGCCGTGGGGCGACGAGTTCGGCCAGGTCAAGGACAAGTTCGGTGTCAACTGGCTGGTGAACATCGCGGGCGCCCCCGCACCTAGCTGACGTCACCGTCCACGTAGACCCACCGCCCGCGGCGACGCTCGAACCGGCTGCGCTCGTGCCGCCGGCCCGGGCTGCCGCCGCGGTCGTACGTCGCCTCGAACTCGACCTCCCCGGTCTCGTCCCCCGGGCCGCCGTCGACCACATTGAGCATCGTGAGCCCGGTCCACGTGAGCGCTGGGTCCGGCTCAATCGACTCGGGCCGGGTGCGCGGGTGCCAGGTGCGGAACACGTGGTCGAGCTCGCCCACGGCGTACGCCGCGTAGCGGGAGCGCATCAGCTCCTCGGCGGTCTCCGCATCGGCGGCCCGGCGGTGCAGTCGGCCACAGCACGCGTCGTACCGCTGTCCGGAGCCGCAGGGGCAGTCGTCGCCGAACACGTGGTGACCGTACTTCCGGACCCCATTTCGTCACGGCGCGGTCCTCGGCAGAACCGGAGACGCCGTCCAGTTGTTGTGGCGCTGGGTAGCGTGGGGGCGTGACTTCTGCTCCCTCCGCCAGGCCCACTGCAGGCACCGTCGGTGAGCTGCGCGCCTCGGGCCACGTCCAGAAGCCGCTGCG
>JAWWPK010000047.1:0-15207 GCA_033854925.1 Nocardioidaceae bacterium
GCTCTCCAGACCGGGTCCGAGCTCCGAGCGGCCGTCATCATCGAGCCCGCACACCCAGCGCGCATCAGCGAGCTCCTGATGTCGGCGTACGGGCTGACCGAGCGCGAGCAGGAGGTCACCCGGCACGTGCTGCAGGGCGGCTCGACCACCCAGATCGCCACCAGCCTCGTCGTGTCGCCGCACACCGTGCAGCAGCACCTGAAGAGCGTCTTCGACAAGACAGGGGTCCGGAGTCGTCGAGACCTCGTGGGCAAGGTCTTCTTCACGCACTACGAGCCACGGGTCCGCGACAATGAACACCGCACCAGCCTCGACCAACCCCTCCGCGGCGGCCCCGCCATTGCTCCCGGCGCGCTGAAGGCCCCGTAGGCGGCACGAGTCATCAGCGGGCCGAGTCTTTCGCCGCGTCAAGTCTCGACCAGCACGGTGCCGACTTTCGGGGCTCGAAGAGAAGCGTTTCGCAGCGGCTCCGAGCCGCATTGGGCTGCCCCATGAAGCAGTGAGACCCACGCGACGACACCGCGATCTCAGTCAGCTCAGATTGACGACGAGGGCACCGGCGAACCCCAGGTAGAAGACGGAGGCGAGGGTGAGGGTGAGTGGGGTGATGCGCCGGGTCCGGAACAGGACCAGCAGGTAGGCCACGGCGGCCAAGGTCGCGACACCGGCGAGCACGAGGGGCGTGTCGAACCGCCACGACGTACCGAGCAACCCGATGCCCGAGGGCACGGTCGCCTGGATCATCATCGCCCCGGAGATGTTCGCCAGCGCCAGCTTGATCTTGCCCTGGCGGACCCAGATGATCGCGTTCATGATCTCGGGCAGCTCGGTGGCGATCGGCGAGAGCAGCAGTGCGACGACGACCGGGGAGAGCCCCAGGACCGGGCCGGCCCACTCGAGCTGCTGCACGAACAGGTGCGACGCCGCGAAGATCACCGCCAGGGTCGCCACCGTCTGCACGACGACTACCCAGGTGTCCGGGCTGGCCTTGCGGGGCTGGATCTTCAAGGGCTGAAGGTCGTCGCCCGATGCGCGCTCGCCGTCGTCGGACATCTCCTTCCAGAAGTAGATCGCGTAGACGACGAAGAAGACCAGGCCGAGCCACGGCTTGAAGGCGAACGCCACCAGCCCGAGGGCGACCTTGAACACGAAGATCGCGATGAACCAGGTCTGGTCGCGGGCGAGCCGGTCCAGGTCGGCGGAGTCCAGACCCTCCAGTCCGCCGGACGCTGCTCGAGCACGGGCCGCTGAGACGCTCTTGCGGCGCTTCATCAGCAGCATCGCTCCGGTGATCCCGTAGGCGATCGTCCCGACGACCAGCGGACCGCCCAACGCGGCGCCGACCGCGATCTGGTCGGTTTCGTGGCTGCGCCCGAAGACCACGGCCACCAAAGTCACGACACTCTCGGGCAGAGCGGTGCCGACAGCTGCCAGCACCGAGCCGACGGCGATCGATCCGACCTGGAGCCGTGCGCCGAGCCATTCGACAGCGTTGATGAACCACTCGCAAGCCAGGTAGATGGCGACCGCGCAGCCCAGCAGCAGGAGAACGTGGGTCATGAGGAGCTTCCTTCTCTCGTGACACGAGAGAAGGACGCGCGGGCGACCTCGACTCGTGACAGACGTTATGTCTGACGAGTCGAAGGTCTCGCCCACCCGCGTGAAACGGGTCCGGCCACCGGGGAGCCCGAGGGCTCCCAGCATGTCGACGACCGATTGGGGGCTACTCCCCTTCAACTACGGTCAAGCGTAGATGGCCGTTGGTAACGCCGGTCGTGTCACGCCGCAAGTGCGTGTGGCCCCGATGGTCGCGGGACGCAGCAGACCCGATCGATTCGAAGGACGCGTCTCCGCCTCAGCCGCGATTTCAGCTGAGCCTCGCGGGCGTCGGAAATTTACCGACCCCGGGCAGCTCGTTCGGAGACCGCCGCCTTGTCGGGGCCTGCGCCTCTGTGAAACCGCTCTCCCTAGCTGCCCGGTGGTGTCTCGTCGCACGGGGAGACCCAGAAGACCTTGGACTTGGTGTCAGCTCCCTGGGAACCGGGCGTGTGGACGGTGACCTTCACGTGGTAGCCCTGCTGGGGGTCCGGCGCGCCGGCGAAGGCCAGGGTGTAGGCGGCCTCGCCGTCGAAGTCGGTGCCGGCGCCGCCGGCGGGGTCACCGCCCACGAAGACCTGTGACGGCTCGGTGCCCGAGAGGCCGACGTCGCGGGTCGGGGCTTGCATGCTGAACTCGACGGTCGAGACGATGTTGGCCCCCTCGTCGAAGCCGTACCACTCGATGTCGAAGACGCACGAGACGTGCGGGGTGTTCTGCGGGGTGCCGTCGTCCTCGGCGTGCGGCGTGATCTTCACCGTGCCGTTGTTGCCGGCCGGGCTACCGGCGCCGGCGGGCTGGGCCGCCGCCGGGAGCGCCACGGCGCCCAAGGCCACAAGCGTGAGCGAGGCGGCAGCAGCCAGTCCCTGGCAGACGTTGAGCGATCGAGATCGAATCCTCATGTATGGCTCCGCAGATGGCACGACCGACCCGGTGTCGGTGACGTTTGGATACACCATGGGGTATTTGGCTCGTGGGGACGGGAAAAGCGCCAAGAGACTCGCCGCGGTCTAGGGAAGTCGCAAACCGAATGCCTGTGCGAGTGAGGGAGCCGTCGCCGCGTCTCGCAGAGGTGGCAGTCCTGCGACCTCGCTGTAGGTCCGGGACAGCGACAGGTGGGTGAGGGGGTCGTCGACCACGATGCCGTGCAGGCTGGGGTGCAGAACGGTGGTCATGACGAGGTTGTCCTGGTGGTGGTCGTCCTCGTCGGCGGTGATGACGACGGCCAGTCGGCCCGTTGTCCAGTCGGGGCCGTGGAAGAGGGGCTCGATGTTGTCGCGCAGCCAGGCGTCGGCGGTGCCCAGCCCGCAGTCGTGGGCGTCGTTGCAGAGGTTGGGGATCACCAGGCCGACGTTGGGCAGCTGGCCGCCGGCGATGTCACTGGAGAGCTCCTGGAGAGGTACGTCGAAGCGCGCGCAGTCAGCTCGGTCGTCGATGAAGTAGGTCCACGGGTTGTGGCGGACGACGTAGCCGTCGCCACCGTTCTCGAGCGCGCAGGTCCCATTCATGCCGTCCGCGTAGGTGCGGGCGGTCCTGCCGGCTGCTAGTGCCGCCGAGAACACCGACGGTCCCTGGATCGGGTGGGTCGGCGGGTCGCCGTCATCGACGACGCCGAAGGTGCTTCCGCCGGCGATGGCCAGGTAGTTGCCCAGGGAGGGGTGGGTCAGAGCCCGGTAGGAGGTGGCGTAGCCGTACCGCTGGGCCAACGAGAGCGTGTATGGCATCTGGGCTCGCATCTGGTCCAGCGAATGGTTCTCGACAACGAAGACCAGAAGCTTGCTCACCACGGGGGGGCCCGGACTTCCCGGGGTGGATGAGCTGGCCGACGGCGTCGGCAGCGCAGGGCTGCGCGTCGTGGTCGGGCCAGTCGATGCCGACGGGCCGGCCGGGGTAGCTGTCAACGCCGGAGTGGACGCAGTGGACGCAGTGGACGCAGTGGACGGAGTGGACGGAGTGGACGAGTCCGAGCCGCACCCGGCGAGGACCAGAACGCCGGCGCAGATCACGACGGTGACCGAACGCATCTGCCACCTCCGGAGACTCTCGACGAGACATCGCGGCGCCCTCACCGCCAGGCTGGTTACCCCACGCATTGGGTCCGGGTGCATTGTTGCAATCTCCCATGGGCTCCTGTGCTGCCGCCTCCGTACCTTCGGGAGTACCGCCAACCGATGAAGGGGGAGCCCCATGGGTCTCTTCAAGATGAGTAGAACTCCGCAGGCTCAGGCAGAACGGGATCTCAAGATCGGGGCCCGGAACAGCCATCGGAGCCTCCGAGACCTCAAGGACCAGCTTCATGCTGTCGGGGATCTCGGCCTCGATCTGGATGAGACGGCACGGAGCCCGAGCCAACGCCAGAAGGTCGACATCGCCACGTTGCTCAAGGCGCTGAGTGTCGCGACGGAAACCGCTGAGCAGGCGCTGGCGGAGGTCATCGCACTGCGCGAGGCCCTCGAGGGCCATTGACACCGCCGACGCGTCGCTCCTCTCGCGGGGACCCGTCGTTTCACTGCACCACGATTGGCGGCTGTCCCACGTCGTCGAGCAGATGGGTCTCCTCGCGCCGCCGCGGCAGCATCAGCGCCGGCACCAAGGTCAGTGCCACGAGCGCCCATGCGACCCAATAGGTCTGCGCGAACGCCGCCGCGGCATCAGCCAGACCACGGGCGACGTAGACCGGGTCGATGCCGAGCTGGGCGAAGACCTGCGGCCGGGTGTTGGACAGGATCGCCGCACCGGCTTCGGTGATGCCGCCGTCGGACCCGGGGGCTTTGTCAGTTCCGGGCACGATGGGTGAGTCGTTGAGCTGGTTGGTCAACAGCACCGACATCAGTGCGACCCCGACCGAGCTGGAGATCTGCTGGGTGATGTTGAGCAGGGTCGACCCGCGGGCGACCTCGTGCGCGGTCAGAGTCTTCAACGCTGACGTGAACAGGGGCATCATCGTCGCGCCCATGCCCATGCCCATCACGACCAGCATCGGGATGATCAGCCCGTAGGACGTGGTCTCGGTGATCTGGGTCAGCCCGAACATCCCCACCACGATCAGGACGAGACCGAACGGCACGATCCGCCCCACGGGCATCTTGTCGACGAGCCGGCCGGCGATCGGCATCGTGAGCATCGCGCCGAGGCCTTGTGGTGCGACCAGCAGACCGGCGTGAAGGGTGGACTCGCCCCGGATCTGCTGGAAGTAGGTCGGGACGAGCAGCAGGCCGCCGAAGAACGCCGCCGCGAACATGAACATGGTGATGATCGAGATGGCCAGGTTGCGGTTCCTGAACAACCGCAGGTCCAGCAACGGGTGCTCGGGCCGGAAGGAGTGCAACACGAACGCGACCACCAGCACCACGCCGGCGAGCATGGACACCCACACCCGCGGGGCCGTGACGTCACCGTTCTCCTGCGGCAACGAGGAGACGCCGAACAGGAACAGCGCCAGTCCGGGGGACATCAGCGCCATGCCGAGGAAGTCGAAGGACTCCGACGGCTCGGGGGTGTCCTTGGCCAGCACCCGCCATGCGTAGACGAGGGCGACAGCACCCAACGGCACGTTGATCAAGAAGATCCAGTGCCAGCTGGCCTGCTGGATGAGCAGTCCACCCAGGATCGGACCGAGGATGGGTCCCAGCAGCATCGGAACGCCGAGGACAGCCATCAGCCGGCCCATCCGGCCCGGGCCGGCAGCCCGGGTCATGATCGTCATGCCGAGCGGCATCAGCATTCCCCCACCGAGACCCTGCAGGACCCGGAAGCCGATCAGCATGTTGATGCTCGAGGCGGTCGCGCACAGGGCAGAGCCCAGGGTGAACAGGAAGATGGCGGTGAGGTAGAGCCGCTTGGTGCCGAACCGGTCGGCGGCCCAGCCGGCCATCGGGATCACGGTGGCGAGGGCGAGCGTGTAGGCCGTGACCGTCCACGCGACGTGGGAGTAGGCGATCTCGTGACCCGGGCTGCCGAACTCGGCCTGGAACGTCGGCAACGCGACGTTGACGACAGTGATGTCGAGGATCGACATGATGGCGCCGAGTACGACGACGCCGGCGATCTTCAGGACGGCGGCGTCTAGGTGCTCTGGGTACTCGGTCGCGGGCGTGGACGTCATGGAGCCTTCCCTGGCGGCGAAATGGGGGTTTTGCGCCGGTCTGGCGGGCGTGTTGCTCGCTGCAAGCCTAGGTCGTCACGCCGAGGACGTGCTCACCACATTGGAGCCAGACGCGGGTGGTCTCGTGTCTGCACAGGACGACGCTCAAGACGGCCGGTTGCTGACGTGATCGGCGAGGGGGTCCAGACCGGCGTATCAGGGGAGTCCTGTCGCTCTCCTTCACGTCATGGCTCGGCATCCGACCGGACCACGAATCCCTTGGAGGGACCCATGTGGGACATCGACAACTTCCCCGGAGCTGACCACGTGCCGTGGCAGCTCCTCATCCGTGCCCGCTACGCACACGAGCTCGACGCGATCCTCGCGTCGGTGGTCGTGGCGCGAGTGGGGGCCGTGGCGTCGGTCGACATCACCCGCCAGGTGGCGTCGGTGGCGCAGGACGCCATCGCCGGCGAGCGGGAGAAGGTGACCGCCGCGACCAAGGTGCGGGCCATGTCGGCCGCCGCCGACTTCGACGACTGGTGGTGCGGTACGCCGTGGCCGCGGCACTGGCCGCCGAAGCCGCACGGCGTCTTCGACGACCTCAGTGACCCCATCGCGGGCCTGGTCATCGAGCAGGCGCTCACGATGGTGCGCGCCGGCGGCAGCGAGGCCCTGCAGAAGTCGCTGGGCGACGTGCTCGCCGAGGTCGGCGGCCTGCGCGGCTGAACGACATGGGGGAGGCCCGGACCGGGGAGGGTCCGGGCCTCTGCGCTTCACAGGGCGGCGAGCTTCGCCCGCGTCGGTGCGTAGGGCGTGACCCGGAGCCGCAGGCCGGCCTCGGACGGCGTGCGGTTCGCCTTGCGGTGGTTGCACGTCGCGCAGGCGGCGACCGTGTTCAGCCAGGTCGAGCCACCGCCGCGGCTCTGTGGCAGCAGGTGGTCGACCGTGGTGGCGTGGCGCAGGCAGTAGGCACAGGTGTGCCGGTCGCGGACGAGGACCCCGGTGCGCGACCACCCGGCCGGCCGGTGCAGCCAGTGCGCCGCGACGTACCGGACGAGGCGGATCACTCGCGGCCACGGGTGCGGACCGATCATCCGGTCGCCCTGCTGCTCCTCGACCAGGGCGACCTCACGGAACAGCATCCTGACGGCGTGCTGGAAGCTCACTCGGCCGAGCGGCTCGTAGGAGGCGTTCAGCAGGGTGACGTTGGTGGCGGTCACTGCGGGCACCTCCTTCGTGCCGCTTGAGGGTACGGCGGCGAGCGGCGCGCCGACGAAAGGTTTAGCGGGGATCGCCGGTCAGCGCCAGCCCCCGGGGGATCACGACCAGGATCAGCGTGGCGACGCCGAACCCCATGAGCTGGTTGCTGGTGATCACGAAGCAAAGGTAGTGCTAGCCCCACCCCGAAACGGGGTCCTGGCTCTCCTGACTCCGAGTCGCGGAATCGGTTGGCTGGATGACATGACGACGATGACGGAACGGCCCCCGCTGGCGGGCAGTGACTTCGCGGAGCTGAACCGGCGCGTCAGTGCGGCCGGCCTGCTCCGCCGGCGACCGGCGTACTACGCGCTGCGCGTGGGAGTGGTGGCTGCGGGGCTGGTCGCCGGCTGGTCCGTCTTCTTCCTGGTCGGCTCGTCGTGGTGGACGCTGGTGGTCGCCGCGTTCCTCGCGGTGGTCTTTGCTCAGGTCGCGTTGGTCGCACACGACCTCGCGCATCGCCAGGTGTTCCGGACCAACCGGCTCAGCGCCCGGGCCGGACTCATCGCCGGGAACCTGGCGATCGGCATGTCGTACGGCTACTGGATGACCAAGCACACCAGGCACCACGCCAACCCGAACCACGACGACCTGGACCCCGATGTCGGCCCCGGCGTACTCGTCTGGAGCCGGGAAGCGGCTCGCGGCCGCGGCCTCCTCACGCGCTACCAGGCGTTCTTCTTCCTCCCGCTGCTCGCCCTGCTCGGTCTCTCCCTCAAGCGGGACAGCATCAAGGCGATCCGGGAAGCAACGGTCAAGCGCCGCGGCCTCGAGGGCGGGCTCCTGGCTGCACACTTCGTCTGTTACCTGTCCGCGCTGTTCATCGTGCTCACGCCGTTGCAGGCGGTCGCCTTCCTCGTGGTGCACCAGGCGCTGTTCGGTGTCTACCTCGGCCTCACCTTCGCGCCCAACCACAAGGGCATGCCGCATCCCGACGGCACCGAGGACTACCTGCGCAAGCAGGTGCTGACGTCGCGCAACGTGCGCGGGGGCTGGCTGGTCGACACGGCTCTGGGCGGGCTCAACCACCAGATCGAGCACCACCTCTTCCCGGCGATGCCCACGCCCAACCTCAGGAAGGCGCAGCCGATCGTCCGGGCCTACTGCGCCGAGATCGGCGTGCCGTACGAGGAGACCAGCCTGGTCGACTCCTACGCCCGGGCCTTCCGCCACCTGCACGACGTCGGGGCCGAGCTACGGCGTGGGGCGGCCGCGCCGACAAGTGGGACAGCTAGGTGACCGCGCGCAGCCCGGCGGTGACGACGACCGCGACGACGACGGCGAGCACGACCGACCGGCCCCGCCAGAGCAGCACCCCGCCGGCCAGCACGCCGACGGTGTCGGCGCCGGCGTGGACGTGCCGCCCGTCGGCCAGGGCGGAGGTGATCACGAGCGCGGCCAGCAGGGCCGGCGCCATCATCGCGACCACGCGCATGAACGCCGGGTGCGGCGTCCGGCCCCCGAACACGATCGGGCCGGCCGCCTTGATCAGGGCGGTGGTCACGGCGAGCCCGATGATGCTCCACCAGATCGTCATCGCCGCAGCCCGAGGAGTGCGGCCACGGCAGCGGCCAGGATCGGCACGCCGGGCGGGGTGAACGGGACGAGCGCCAGCGCGATCGCCGCGCCGCAGAGCGCCACCAGGCGCGACCGGGGCTCGCGCAGCTCGGCGATGAGGATGGAGAGGAAGAATGTCGGGAAGACCGCGTCGAGGCCGAGCCGATCGGTGTCGCCCAGCAGGTCGCCCCCGAGCGCGCCGACGACGGTGCCGAGCGTCCAGGCGACGTACTGCGGCGCGGTGGTGCCGAAGAGCAGCCACCGGTCGAAGGTGCCGTCGCCGCGGTTGGCCAGCCCCCACGACGAGTCGACCACCGTCTGACCCTGGAGCGCCCGCTTGAACGGACCGCCCGGGAGGGACGGCGCCAGGGCGGTGCCCATCGCGAGGAAGCGGCCGTTCATCAACGTCCCTGCCGCGATCGCGGCGGCAGCGGTGCCACCGCTGGCCAGGACGGCCAGCCCGGCGAACTGCGCCGATCCCGCGAAGACGATCGCGGCAGTGACGATCGCCTGGACAGCGGAGAACCCGGCCTGCCGAGCCAGCACTCCGAACGAGATCGACAGCACGAACCCCACGACGGCGTAGGGGATACCGAGCCGGACCCCGGCCGCGAACGACGGTTGCACGGGGTCACGCTAGGGGGCCGCGCCGACAGGGAATCCAGTGGCACCCACGAGCGTTCGTTGAAACGTGAAGAACATCGGCTTCCTGTCCTTCGGCCACTGGAACCCCTCGCCCCAGTCGCAGACCCGGTCCGCGGCGGACGCGCTGCTGCAGTCGATCGAGCTGGCGGTGGCGGCCGAGGAAGTGGGAGCGGACGGCGCGTACTTCCGGGTGCACCACTTCGCGCGGCAGCTGGCCTCGCCGTTCCCGCTGCTGGCCGCCGCGGGCGCTCGCACCAGCCGGATCGAGCTGGGCACGGGTGTCATCGACATGCGCTACGAGAACCCTCTCTACATGGCCGAGGACGCCGGCGCGGCCGACCTGATCGCCGGCGGCCGGCTGCAGCTCGGCATCAGCCGGGGCTCACCGGAGCAGGTCATCGACGGCTATCGCTACTTCGGGCACGTGCCCGCCGAGGGCACCGACCACGCAGACATGGCCCGTGAGCACGCGCGCGTCCTGCTCGAGGTGCTCGAGGGGCAGGGGTTCGCCGAGCCCAACCCGCGACCGATGTTCCCGAACCCGCCCGGGTTGCTGCGCATCGAGCCGCACTCGCCCGGGCTGCGCGACCGGATCTGGTGGGGCGCCGGCAGCCGCAAGACCGCGGTGTGGACCGCCGAGCAGGGGATGAACCTGATGAGCTCCACCCTGCTCACCGAGGACACGGGCGTCCCGTTCCACCAGCTGCAGGCCGAGCAGATCCAGATGTTCCGCGACGCCTGGGCCGCGGCCGGCCACCAGCGCGAACCCCGGGTGTCGGTGAGCCGCAGCATCTTCCCGCTGGTCAGCGACCTGGACCGCGCGTACTTCGGGCACGACACCAGCAGCCAGGACCAGGTCGGGCACATCGACGGTGGGCTGGCGCGGTTCGGGAAGTCGTACGCCGGCGAGCCCGACCAGCTCGTCAAGGAGCTCGCCGACGACGAGGCCGTCGCCGCCGCGGACACGCTGCTGCTCACGGTCCCGAACCAGCTGGGCGTCGACTACAACGCCCACGTGCTCGACAGCGTCCTGCGGTACGTCGCGCCGGAGCTCGGCTGGCGCTGACGCTCCAGGCGAGTCGCGTCGCCACGTCGAAGGGGTTGCGTTGCCGAACGCCGAGTCGCGCTTTGTACGCCCTGAACTGGGACTTCGGGGCCCGGTAGGGCAGATTTATCGCAACGTCACGCCGGTTATACAAGCATTGCCACCGAGGACTAGACCGGGTTGACTGAGTCGGCTGATAGCTCGGGGACTTGCCGCATTCTGCCGCGAGGTGTGAGGAGTGAAAACTATCGTGATCTCGACCTTGACTGGTGTCGTCGCCGACTCGCGCGACGTCTGGAACTCGACCCCGGGTGGACGGAATGTCTGAGGAGAAGCGCCGCGAAAGCGCAGGCCGCGTGGCCTCCGCCATCGCCCTTCCCGAATGGTCCCTGCGCCGCAAGCTGGCGCTGGCGCTCGCGATCCCCATGCTCCTGGCCGCGACGTTCGGCGGCCTCCGCGTGCACACGGAGCTGGCGCAGTCCGACAACTACTCGGCGACCGCCAAGCAGGTCACCGTGCTCCGCCCCGCGGTCGGCTACCTCGCCGCCGCCGAGCGCGCCATCATCGTCTCCCGCCAGCGTCCGGCCCTCGACGACCCGGGCCGGCTCTCGGCCATCGCCGCGGTGGGTGTGGCCGGCACGCGGCTCCAGGACATCGGCAAGCAGGCCGCCCTGACCTCGACCCAGCGCAAGCGGCTCGACTCCGTGTTGAACCTGAGCGAGCAGCTGCGCTCCGGCCGGGCCTACCTCTCGGCGGGTCAGGCGATCTCGCAGGTCCGCCAGCTCCAGCGCGGGGTCACCCAGCTGTTGGACGCGATCGTCGCCGAGCAGCTCGAGCCCGAACCGAAGCTGGCGGCCCTCCAGCAGGCGATGGACGGCCGGGTCTCACTGGCCATGCAGCAGTACATGGTCAACGTGTCCGACCCGAAGTCCATCAACCTCGTGGACCTGTCCGCGGAGCTCGGCGTCGAGCAGGTCATCATCGACCGTCTCGGCTCCATCCTCGGCACGACCGACTCGCTGGTGCAACAGCTCAACCAGCAGAACGCCGCCCACTTCGGCGAGATCCGTGGCGGCGGCAGCAACATCGGCGACGCGGAAGCCTACGAGCCCTACGACGACCTGAGTGTCAACCTGCTCAACGACATCGACAAGAACCTCACCACCGCCGCCAGCGACGCCCGCGGGCTGGCCATCGCCAACGCGTTGATCACCGCCGCGTTGCTGATAGCTGCCATCTTCCTAGCCCTGCTGGTCTCCCGCATGCTGCTGAACCCGATCCGTCGGGTGCGTGAGGGTGCCCTCGAGGTCGCGACCACCCGGCTGCCGGAGATGGTCGCCAAGATCCGGTCCGGTGAGGACCCGGGTGAGATCACGCCGATCGCCGTGGACACCCACGAGGAGATCGGCCAGCTGGCGCGCGCGGTGGATGACATGCACCGGCAGGCCGTCCACCTGGCGTCCGGAGAGGCCAAGCTGCGTTCACAGGTCGGCGACATGTTCTCGACCCTGTCCCGCCGCAACACCTCGCTCATCAACCAGCAGCTCGGCCTGATCGAGCGGCTGGAGAAGGACGAGGAGGACCCGAACCGGCTCGAGTCGCTGTTCCGGCTCGACCACCTCGCCTCGCGCATGCGCCGTACTGGCGACTCCCTGATGGTCCTGGCCGACGCGCCGATGCAGACCAGCGACACCGACGCACTAGCCCTGGGCGACGTGTTCCAGGCCGCGATGGCCGGTGTGCAGGAGTACCAGCGCGTCCAGATCGAGTCCTCGCCCCCCGAGAAGGTCAACGGCGCCGCCGCGGCCGACGTGGTGCACCTGATGACCGAGCTCGTCGACAACGCACTCGCGTTCTCCCCGCCGACCGCACCGGTGAAGATCTCCACCAAGCAGGCCGGCGACAGCACCATCGTCGAGATCAGCGACGGCGGTCTCGGCATCGCCCAGGACGTGCTCACCTTGCTCAACGAGGACCTCCGCTCCGGCGGTGAGGTCACCGTGGAGACGGCCCGCAGGATGGGGCTGCTCGTGGTCAGCCGGATCGCGACCCGGCACGGCATCACGGTCTCGCTGGCCCGCAACCAGCGCGGCGGTACGACGGCCACGGTGCTGTTGCCTCCGGCCCTGCTGCGCGGCCAGCAGGCCCAGGCCAAGCCCCGTCCCGGGCTGGCTACGCTCACCCCCGCCAAGTCGATGCTGCCGGCCGCGGTCACCGAGCAGCTCACCAACCAGGCCGAGCCGAAGAAGAAGCTGCCGACCCGCCCGGAGCCCGTCGCGCCGCCCGCGGCGCCGGCTGCGGCTGCGGCGTTCGCCAAGCCGGCCGCCCCGACCGCTCCCGCTGTCCCGGCTGCCTCCGTCGCAACCAGCCAGCCGGACGCTGCCGAGACCCAGGTCGACTCGATCAACGCTGCCATTCACGCCGTCACCGGCGGACTGCCCCAGCGTGCGCCCGGCGCCACCCGCTCCGGCGGCGTGATGCCCGGTGCGCCGGTCGGCTCCATGGGAGGCTCGCTGTTCCAGCGGCTCCAGAACGCAAACGGCACCGCTACCGCCAAGTCCGGCCTGCCCCAGCGTGAGGCCGGGACGCCGACCGTGGCGTTCGACGCCATCGACGAGAAGACCGCCGAGACGGTGGTCGAGAGCCCCGTGCTGGGTGCCGCCGAGGTCGAGGCGCCGGCCACCGAGATCGAGGCACCGGCCGTCGAGGTCGAGGCACAGGCCGTCGAGGTCGAGGCACCGGCCGTCTTGGTCGACGACACGGTCGCTGAGGTCGACGGGGACGAGCGCGAGTCCGAAGGGGCCGTGGCCGAGGAGTCGGCGCTCGAGCTGGCTGCGGGGACGTGGGGCGCGGTCGCGGCTCCGATCCTGGCGCCGCTGGCCCTCACAGTGGAGACCTCGGCCCCAACCACCGAAGCGCCCGCCGAGAGCTGGGTGTCGTCGGCCCTGGCGACGACGACCCCGCCGGTCGCCCCCATCACGGCCTACGACCTCCTCGACTCGCGCAGCCCGATGCCCGAGGCGACCGAGGACGAGACGCCGATCTTCCGCGCCCTGCGCTCCAACTGGTTCACCGCTGGCGCGGACGAGGACACCTGGACGACCTCGGAGATCGAGGCCGGCTGGGAGGCCGCCGAGCAGGTCGCCGAGGCGCCCGCCCTCCAGCTCAGCGAGTCCGGGCTGCCGATGCGGCGTCCCGGCAAGAGGCTGGTACCGGGTGGGGTGTCGCCAGCCGCCACCAACGTCGACCGCGACCCGGAGGCGATCCGGGCCCGACTCGCCGCGCACGCAGCCGGCGTCTCGCGGGGCCGGACCGCGGCCGTGGACGATTCCGTTCCCGCACAGAGCACCGAGGAAGGTCCCGCATGACCGAGAACCTGACCGACGAGCGTGGGCTCGACTGGGTCGTGAGCAAGTTCGTCGACGAGGTGCCGACCGCGGCACATGCGATCCTCGTCTCGGCCGACGGACTGCTGATGGCCAAGAGCTTCAACCTCCCCGACGAACGTGCCGAGCAGGTTGCGGCCGTCTCCTCGGGGCTGGCCAGCCTGGCCGTCGGTGCCGCTCGCCTCTTCGAGGGCGGCGCGGTGCTCCAGACCGTGATCGAGATGCAGCACGGCTACCTGTTGCTGATGAGCGTCGGCGACGGGTCACACCTCGCCGTGCTCACCGAGGACTCCGCCGACATCGGCCAGGTGGGCTACGAGATGGCTCTCCTGGTCGACCGTGTCGGCCGGATGGTCCAGGCCACCGCCCGCGTCCCGCTCAGCGGCCTCTGAACGACCAACGGGACCTGTCATGGCACTGCCGACCCAGCCGTGGGAACCGGACGACGACGCGCCCAGCGCGCGCGTCGTCCGGCCCTACACGCTGACCGGCGGCCGTACCGCCCCCAAGGTCGAGCTGCCGTTCGAGGCCACGCTTCGCCGCGAGTTCGGTGGGTCTGAGGAACCCACCGATGCCAACCTCGCCCGCATCCTCGAGTTGTGTGACAAACGCTCGGTCGCCGAGGTTTCCGCGCACGTGCACATGCCGATCGGCGTCGTCCGGGTTCTCCTGGGCGACCTCATCGAGCAGGGACACGTCCGGGTGCAGGCGACCCTGACCGCAGACTCGTCGCAAGACGAGCGACGAGAGCTCATCGAAAGGACCCTCCGTGGACTACGCACGCTCTAGCGCCCAGCGTTCGGCGGCGTCGACCAAGATCGTCGTCGCCGGCGGCTTCGGCGTGGGCAAGACGACCCTCGTGGGATCCGTCTCGGAGATCATGCCCCTACGCACCGAGGCGCTCGTCACCAACGAGTCCGAGGGCGTCGACGACCTCGCCGCCGTCCCCAGCAAGGCCACGACCACCGTGGCCATGGACTTCGGCCGCATCACGCTGGCCGAGGACCTGGTCCTCTACCTGTTCGGTACGCCGGGCCAGCGACGGTTCTGGTTCATGTGGGACGACCTGTGCCTCGGCGCCATCGGCGCGATCGTCCTGGTCGACACCGCCCGGCTCGATGAGGCCTTCTCCCCGCTGGACTACTTCGAGTCGAAGGGGCTGCCGTTCATCGTCGCGGTCAACCAGTTCGACGGCAGCCAGCGCTACAGCATCGACGAGGTCCGGGCGGCGCTGGCCGTCCCGGAGCACGTGCCGATGATCGAGGTGGACGCCCGCGACCGCGAGTCGTGCAAGCGAGCCCTGATCCGGATCACGGAGTACTCACTCGAGCAGCTCACCGCCACGGTGGCGGCGCCGGCGTACTGAACGAACCTGTCAGGGTCGTGATCGTCGGGCCTCTGCGATGCCCCCCTGAGCACAGCGCAGAGACCCGACGATATTGCTTCAGTTCCCAGAACGCCCGAGCTTGATACGCGCGAGCGCAGGACGCCTCTACTCGCTCGCCAGCACGATCGCCGCGATGTCCACCAGCCGCTGACGACTCGACCGCGCCCGCTCGCGGAGCCGCACGAAGGCCTCGTCGACGGTGATGCCCTCGATGCGCGCGAGGGCGCCCTTGGCCTGCTCGATCACG